>NZ_RZSF01000007.1:0-56524 GCF_004023325.1 Mesorhizobium sp. M1A.F.Ca.ET.072.01.1.1
GTCGCAGGCCGAAGAAGGCGACCAGGAACACGACGACGATAAAGGCGCCGGCATTGATCAGCGTGCCGGTGTATGTGCCGATCGAGGCGAGGATGCCCGGCTGGTCGATCGGCTCACCGTCCAGCCCGTCGATGAACTCGACCGCCGAGACATCGATGACGTCGCCGCGCTTCTCCTCAAAGCCAGTGGCGGAGGCCACCATCTTCTGGATATCGGCGACGCGCTTGGCAATCTGCTCGGGGGTGGCGTCCTTGCCGAGGATGGTCTTCAGCCGATCCTGGTTGACGACGACGGCGATCGACATCTTGGTCACCGAGTAGCCGTTGGAAACGGTGGCGATCTTCTTGGAGTTGATCTCGTAGTTGGTGATCTCCTCCTTGCGGTCGTTCTGCGAGGAGGACTGCGGCCCTTCAGTCGTGGTCGTCTGCGTCTCGGGCAAGTTCTGCTCGACGCTGGTCGGGTTCGAGGCCTGCTTCTGGTTGCTGGCCTCGTTGGTGCGCACCGACTGCACCGAACGCTCGACGCGGGATTCGGGATCGAAGATCGTTTCTTCGGTCTGACGGGTGTCGGTATTGACGTCGGCCTTGACGCTGGCGCGGAAATTGTCGGGGCCGAGATAAGGCGTCAGCGCGCGGCGGATGTTGTCACCGATCTGCGCCTCGACCGTCTGCTCGACGCCGAGCGTGCGGGCAGCACTTGTGTTCGAAGTGTCGTCGCCGGCGGCGAGCAGATTGCCGTTGGAATCGAGCACGGTCACCTTGTCGGCCGACAGGCCGGGAACCGCTGCGGCGACGAGGTGGCGGATCGACTGGGCGCTCTTCTCGGCATCGACGCCGGCATAGCGGATGACCACCGAGGCCGAGGGCTGCTGCTCGTCGCGGCGGAAATTGGCACGCTCGGACATGACGATGTGTACGCGCGCCGCCTTGACGCCGGCGATCGACTGGATGGTGCGCGCGATCTCGCCTTCCAGCGCACGCACGCGGGTGATCTGCTGCATGAACGAGGTGAGGCCGAGCGAGCCGACATTGTCGAACAGCTCGTAGCCGGCGTTGGCGCTGGTCGGCAGGCCCTTTTCGGCGAGCAGCATGCGCGCCTGCGCGGTGGTGCCGGCCGGCACCAGCACCGATGTTCCGTCGGCGCCGACATCGAAGCCGATGCCGGCCTCGCCCAGCACCAGGCCGATCTGGTTCACGTCGCTGCGGTCGAGCCCGACATAGAGCGTCTCGTAGGCCGGGCGATTGAGATAGACCGAGCCGACGCCGATGACGGCCATGACCAGCGCGGCGATGCCGCCCATGAGAGCGAGACGCCTGACGCCGAAGCCGCGGAGGTTCGCGATGAGGCTCTGGATCTGTTCCGGCACGATTCAACCGCTCCCAGCATGACTTTCCGCCGGAAGACTAGACCGCGAAGCTTGTGCGAGGATGATAGCGCATGCGGCCAGAGGCTATGCGAGGCCCGAACGGCCCGGAGGCAGCGGTCCGACGCGCAAGAAAAAGGCCGCGCTCAGGACGCGGCCTTGCGATGGAGGGGTTGCCTCAGCGGAAATATCAGCTCTTGAACAAGGCCAGGATCGACTGCGAGTTGCCGTTGGCGATCGACAGCGCCTGGATGCCGAGCTGCTGTTGCACCTGGAGCGCCTGCAGGCGGGTCGATTCCTTGTTCATGTCGGCATCGACGAGGGCACCGACGCCCTTGTCGATCGAATCGGACAGGTTCGACAGGAAGCTCTGCTGGGTGTCGATGCGCGACTTGGCGGCGCCAAGGTAGGCAGCGCCGGTGGAGAGCTTGGCAAGCGCGGTTTCAACGCTGTCGAGCGCGGTGTCGACGGCGGTGTCGGAAACGGCCGCGGCACTCGGATCGAAGAAGGTCGTCGCAAGCAGCCCGCCGACGATGCCGCCGGTGCCCGCCGTGTCGAGAACCTGCGTGTCGGTCGCTGCCACGTCGATGGTGTCGATGGAGACGGTCGTGCCGGTGCGGTTGTACGAAGCCACGACATGCAGGTCCGAGGCGGCCGTGCCGTCATTCTGCAGCAGGTTCGAACCGGCATAGCTGGCATTGGTGACCGACGACCTGATCTGGTCCTGGATGGCCTTGATTTCGGTCGCGATCTTCTGCTGGTTGTCCTGACTGGCGCCGCGCGCGGTGACCAGCTTGGCCTTTATCGCGTCGACCTGGTCCTTGATGTCGGTGATGGCGGTGTAAGCTGTGTCGACCTTGCCGGCGCCGAGGCCGAGCGCGTCCTGGACGGCCGAGAGCGCCTTGTTGTCGGACCGCATCGAGGTGGCGATCGACCAGTAGGCGGCGTTGTCGGAAGCGGTGGCGACACGGTAGCCGGTCGAGATGCGGCCCTGCGTCGTCTCAAGCGCCTTGTTGGTGGCGTTGAGGCTTTGCAGCGCGGTGAGCGCGGCGGCGTTGGTCATGATGCTTGCCAAGATACACCCCTTCTCAAAGCAGGCATGCCTCGCGCATGCCGGTCAACTCTCTGGCGGGGGCGGTCATGCCTGTCGACCGTCGGTCGGCCCGTCATAGCGATTGGTTAACCATAGCTAGCGCGTCACAGTTAACGGCGCGTTAAAAGCCAGCCTTGAAACCGCGGTGCGGTAATATTTCTCGAGGGAAGAGGCGCGCCTCGGAGGGGCAGCAGCATCAAAAATGAAAATCGGGCCGCGCTGGTGGCGCGACCCGACAAAAATGCCTGAATTTCGCTGGGCGATCAGCCGCGGAAGAGCGACAGGATCTGCTGCGAGTTGCCGTTGGCGATCGACAGCGCCTGGATGCCGAGCTGCTGCTGCACCTGGAGGGCCTGCAGGCGGGTCGATTCCTTGTTCATGTCGGCGTCGACCAGAGCGCCGACGCCCTTGTCGATCGAGTCCGACAGGTTCGACAGGAAGCTCTGCTGGGTATCGATGCGCGACTTTGCGGCACCGAGCGAGGCGGCGCCGGTGGACAGCTTGCCGAGCGCCGTTTCAACGGTGCCGAGCGCGGTGTCGATGGCGGTGTCGGCGACGGCGGCGGAGCTCGGATCGAAGAAGGTCGTCGCAAGCAGACCGCCGACGATGCCGCCGGTGCCCGCCGTGTCGAGGACCTGCGTGTCGGCAGAGGCCACCTTGATGGTGTCGATGGTGACGGTCGAGCCGGTGCGGTTGTACGAAGCAACGATGTTCAGATCGGAAGCAGCCGTGCCGTCGTTCTGCAGCAGGTTCGAGCCGGCGAAGTTGGCGTTGGTGACCGACGACTTGATCTGATCCTGGATGGCCTTGATTTCGGTCGCGATCTTCTGCTGGTCTTCCTGGCTGGCGCCGCGGGCGGTAACCAGCTTGGTCTTGATCAGGTCCACCTGATCCTTGACGTCGTTGATGGCGGTGTAGGCTGTGTCGACCTTGCCGGCGCCGAGGCCGAGCGAGTCCTGAACGGCCGAGAGCGCCTTGTTGTCCGACTTCATCGAGGTGGCGATCGACCAGTAAGCGGCGTTGTCGCTCGCGGTGGCGACACGGTAACCGGTCGAAATGCGGGACTGGGTGGTCTCGAGCTGCTTGTTGGTGTTGTTCAAGCTCTGCAGCGCGGTCAGCGCAGCGGAATTGGTCATGATACTGGACATGATACTCGTACCTTGGTTTTTGCACGGATTTTTTTGACATACCGGCTTGTCCGGTATGACGGTGCGGCATCATGCCAATGATCGCTGAGACCCGATCACCCGCCATCTGGAGCGGACTATGCGGGCAAGTTCCTACCAAACGGCTAAACTGGACGGTTAATCCAAAATAATTCGCGCGGGCTTTAGCAGCCGAGGCCTTAGCGCTTTGAATGCAGTCCTGGAGCCCGGCGGGGCGGTCAGGTAAAGGATCGCACCAGGCTGCCGACCAGAAGGTTCCAGCCGTCAATCAGCACGAAAAACAGGATCTTGAACGGCAGGGAAACCACCGTCGGCGGCAGCATCATCATGCCCATCGCCATGGTCACGGTGGCGACGATGAGATCGATCACCAGGAACGGCAGCACGATCAGAAAACCGATCTCGAAGCCGCGCCTGATTTCCGAGATCATGAAGGCGGGCACCAGAATGCGCAGGTCCACGGTGTCGCGCGAGACGGTCTGGCCGCGCTCGCGGGCGAGATCGGCAAAAAGATCGAAATCCTTGTCGCGCACATTGTGCAGCATGAAGCTGCGGAACGGATCCGAGATCTTCTCGAAGGCCTCGGCCTGGGTGATCTGGTTGTCCATCAGCGGTTTGACGCCGGTGTTCCAGGCCTGGTCGAAGGTCGGCGCCATGACATAGAAGGTCATGAACAGCGACAGCGAGATCAGGATCAGGTTGGCCGGCGTCGACTGCAGGCCGATGCCGGCGCGCAGGATCGAGAAGGCGATGACGAAGCGGGTGAAGCTCGTCACCATGATCAGCAGGCCCGGCGCCACCGAAAGCACGGTGAGCAGCCCGAACATCTGGATGAGATAACCGACGGTGGTGCCGTCGGCCTTGCCTATGCCGCCGAGATCGAGCTGCTGGGCCGCGGCGACAGAGGTGGTGACGACGATGAGCGCCGTGGCGATGAGGAACTTTCTCATTCGAGCAGCATCGTCCTGATGAGAACCTGTTTGACGTGGCCGCCGCTGCGCAGCGCCGCACGCTCGTCGAGATCGGCCTTGAGATGCTGGTAGCCGCTGGCGCCTTCGATCTGATGCATCTTCAGCGTGCGCACGAACGCCAGCAGGTCCTGATGGATCTGCTCGGTCATATCCTGCGGCTGCGGCGCGTCGTAGAGCACCGATGCTTCCAGCCTTATCCAGACTTCGCTGGGTGCGGCGAGATTGGTGGTGATCGGCGCCAGTTGGACCACCGTCGGTCCGGCGATCTGTTTGCCCACTTCGGCCGACTTCTCCGGGTTGCCAGCGTTCTCGGGTGCGGCAGGAACCGGCGCCGGGGCTTCTCCCTGCTTGAGATAGCCGCCCGAGAACCAGCCCATGCCGACGGCCGCGCCCGTCATGGCCAAGAGCATGGCGAGCTGGACCACAAGGGAAGGTCCCTTCTTGGACTGAGCCTGCTCGACATTTGCCACGACAGCGATCTCCCCGGCCTAGAAAGGAAGGACCTGGTCGAGGATCTGCTGACCGTAGGCCGGCTGCTGGACCTCGCTCACGCGTCCGCGTCCGCCATAGGAGATACGTGCCTCGGCGATGCGCTCGTAGGGGATGGTGTTTTCGGCGCCGATATCGGAGGGACGCACCATGCCAGCGATGGTGAGGACCCGAAGTTCGTAATTGACGCGCACTTCCTGCGACCCCCTGATCATCAGATTGCCGTTGGGCAGCACTTCGATGACGACGGCGGCGACATTGAGCTCGAGATTCTCCGAGCGATTGATCTCGCCGTCGGCGTTGGTCTCGGTGCTGGAGCTCAAGCCGGCATCGCCCTTGCCGCTGGTGCTCTTGCCGTCCCAACCGAGCGTCACGTCGTAGCCGAGCTTGCGCGCGGCGGTGCGGCTGCGGTCGTTCTTGTTCTTGAAATTAGCCTTGTCGTTGAGCTTGATGTTGACGGTCAGGATATCGCCCTCGCGCAGCGCACGCGGATCGGTGAAAAGCCTGCTCTGGCGATCATCCCAAAGCGAGAATTTCTTGACGGGTCTCGCCGGCGGCTCCGGATAGGAGTAGGGGGCAGCGCCGCCATTGCCGATGCCGGAGCCGACCGGTGAGAGCGCAGGCTCCCGGCCGACTTCCTTGAGATCGGTGCCGCAGCCGGACAGTGCCGCCGCCGCGACAAGGACGAGCAATTGCAACTTCATGACGGATCAACCCTTCGCGCCGCGCTGGCCATGATGCCGGTAAGCGTCGCCGCCGCCTTCTGGTCCATTTCGTTGAGGATGACGCCGGCCTTGCGCGCATCGAGCTTCATCAGGATTGCCGCAGCGAGCTCGGCGTTGACCATTGCCAGGCGCTCGGCTGCGGCGTCTGGCTTCATGCCGGCATAGATCTTGACGACGCTCTCTTCGGCGCGCGCCAGGAATACCTCGCGGCGCTTCAGCCACTGCTCGTACTCGGCGCGTTTTGTCTCCAGCGCTTTCATGCGCTCGTCGATGCCTGCCTGGAGCTGCTTCAGCTCCTCGGCCTGCAAGGCGTAGCGGCGGTCGCGAGCTGCATCGGCGATGTTGGAGCAGAAGCGCTGGATCTCGCTCTCGTCCGGCGCCTTCCCGCGCGCGAGATCAGCCGGCTGGGCCGGGGCCTGTCCGCCGGGCAGCACCTGGCGGACTTCTTCCGCGCGACCCGGAGTGCCGCCCATCAGCGCAGCGATCGCGACAGCGGCTAGCAGCTTCATGGTCGTATGAAGTCTCGGGCGACGATGCGGGTTTGAGGAGAAGAGCTCGATCATCGGCATGCCTATTGGAGAACCAGGTCGGCCTGCAGGGCGCCGGCCGACTTGATGCCTTGCAGGATGGCGATGATGCCGTCGGGCTTGACGCCGAGACGGTTGAGACCGGAGACGAGCGTTTCAAGGTCGGGGCCGTCGAGCACGGCGACGCGGGCGTCGGGTCGCGAGGCCTCGATGGCGGTGAAGGGTTCGACCGCCGTCTCGCCCTTGGAGAAGGGCTCCGGCTGAACCACTTTCGGCGCCTCGGTGATGCGCACGGTGAGCGTGCCGTGGCTGATCGCGACGCGCGAGATCTTGACGTTGTTGCCGATGACGATGGTGCCGGTGCGCTCGTCGATGACGACGCGGGCAGGCGCATCCGACTCGACGACCAGGTTTTCGATCTCGGCATAGAAGCGCGCGGCCGATACGTTCTTCGGCCGTCTGATCTGCACGGTGCGGGCATCGCGCTCGGCCGCAACCCGCATGCCGAAGCGCTGCGAGGTGTAGTCGTTGATGGCGTCCGCGATGCGGATGGCGGTCGAGAAATCGGGATTGCGCAATTGCAGCGTCAGCACGCCCTGGTCATCGAACTCGGCGGGCACCGAGCGCTCGACGATGGCGCCGTTCGGCACGCGGCCGGCGGTGGGCACGCCTTGCGTCAGTTGCTCTGCCTGGCCCTGGGCGGTGAAACCGCCCACGATCACCGAGCCTTGGCCGACGGCGTAGATCTCGCCGTCCGCGGCCTTGAGCGGCGTCATCACCAGGGTGCCGCCGGCAAGCGAGGTGGCATCTCCCATCGAGGAGACGTCGATGTCGATGCGCGCGCCCGACTGGACGAAGGGCGGCATGTTGGCGGTGACGATGACGGCGGCGACGTTCTTGGCGCGCGCGCTGCCACCTTCGGTGGCGATGCCGAGGTTCTCCAGCATGGCGCGGATCGACTGTTCGGTGAACGGCGAGTTGCGCAGGCTGTCGCCGGTTCCCGCTAGGCCGATGACCAGGCCGTAGCCGACGAGCTGGTTGTCGCGCGCGCTCTGTAACTGGGCAATGTCCTTGATGCGCGCGGCGACCTGGCCGGGCGGCAGCGTGCTCGGTCCCGTCGAGACGCGGAACATGCGGGTGGTGGTCGCCGGATCGTATTCCGGATCGTCGTAGACGCCGCCATTTTTCTGCGCAAGTTCGCGCTTGGCCTTGGACGTGAGCCCATCGGCGAATGCGGGCTGAAGACCGATCGCGGCGCTCAGCAGAAGGGCAAAGACGGGCCTCACGATGCGCCGACCCGAATCGTGCCGTCGGCCATTACCGTGCCGGAAATGATCTTGCCGCTGTCGACATTGCGAATTTTGATGAGGTCGCCGGCGGCGCCCGGCTGCAGCGTGACGCCGGCGGCCGAGATGGTCAGCGCTCCGGCGGTGAAATAGACCTGCACCGAGGCACCCTGCTCGACCAGCCAGGCATCGCGGATCGCGGCCGCCGGAATGTAGCGGCCGGGCACGAGGGTGCGCTTGGCGACCTTGCCCTGAAGTTCCTCGGAGCGCGTCGCCATTCCGTCCGGCTTGTGCTTGCCCGGGACAAGCGTCACCTGCTTCAGCGCCGCACGTTCGATCGTCTCGCCGGGATAGATGACCCGGTTGGGGATCAGCACGGCTTCGCCGACCGCTTGATTGGCGGCGAGCTGGTTGGCCGACTCCCCGGATCGCAAGGGAGATGGGCCCGTCTCTTGCGCAAGTGCCGGCACGCCGACGACCACCAGCGCAAGGGCCAGCACGACGCGACGAAAAGCAGGGCAGGAAGCCGGCATGGCCATCGTCGGTTACCTGATGTTCTTTGAGACCACCGAGGCCATGTCGTCAGCGGCCTGGATGACCTTCGAGTTCATTTCATAGGCGCGCTGCGCCGAGATCAGCTCGGTGATTTCCTTGACCGGATCGACGTTGGAGGACTCCAGATAGCCCTGCTCGATGGTGGCGAAGCCCGGATCGCCTGGAACGCCGACATTGGCCGGGCCGGAGGCCGCCGTCTCCTGGAACAGATTGTCGCCGAGCGGCGCCAGGCCCGCCTCATTGGCGAAGTTGGCGATCTGAAGCTGGCCGAGAAGCTGAAGGTCGGTCTGGCCGTCGATACGGGCAAAGACCTGGCCGGTCTTGTTGACGATGACCTCGACCGCGTCGGTCGGCACGGTGATCGCCGGAATGACGGTGGCGCCGTCGGCGGTGACCAGCTGCCCGGTGGCATTGGTGTTGAAGGCGCCGGCGCGGGAGTAGAGCGTGCTGCCGTCGGCGCCCTCGATCTGGAACCAGCCGCGGCCGGTCAGCGCTAGGTCGAAGCTGTTGCCCGTGCTGGTCAGCTCGCCCTGTGTGTGGACGTTGCGCACGGCCGTCGTCTTGACGCCGAGGCCGATCGAAACGCCCTCGGGCACCAGCGAGGTGTTGGAGCGGTTGGGCACCCCTTGGGTGCGATCGACCTGATAGAGCAGGTCGGAGAATTCGGCGCGCGCCCGCTTGTAGCCGGTGGTGTTGATGTTGGCGATGTTGTTGGCGATGACTTCCAGATTGGTCTGCTGGGCGTTCATGCCGGTCGCGGCGATGGCAAGGGCTTTCATGACGCGGTCCTAGATACTCATGCGGCTGATTTCGAGATAGGCCGAGACGACCTTGTCGCGGATGGCGATCGTCGTCTGCAGGGCCTGCTGGGCGCTCAACACCGCATCGGCCACCTGGCGGGTGTCGGCGTCGCCCTTCAGCGCCTGGATCGACATCTGTTCGGCGTTCTGCAGCGTGTTGACGGTCTTGGTCGCAGCCTGGCCGAGAGCCTCCGCGAAGCTGCTGCCGACGCTTTCGCCTGCTTTGGTGCCGACGCCGCCCTGAAGCAGGCCCGGCGAGGCGGCCTCCGCGCCGTCGATTGCCGGTTTGAACTGTAGTGCCCCGATACCGCCGATCATTACTGGTTCCTCATCAGGTCGATGGTCATGGAAATCAGATCGCGAGCCTGCTTGATGACCTGCAGGTTGGCCTCATAGGAGCGGTTCGCCTCGCTCATGTCGGCCATTTCGACCAGCACGTTGACGTTGGGCATCTTCACGTACCCTTTTGCGTCGGCGGCCTCGTTGCCGGGCTGGAACTCGATCGGGAAGTCCGACGGGTCGCGCGCGATCGAGCTCACCTCGACCAGCGAACCACCGCTCGTCCGGTCGAGCTCGGACTGGAAACTGATCGTCTTGCGGCGATAGGGATCGGCGCCAGGCGTGTTGCCCGTCGATTGCGCATTGGCGAGGTTCTCCGACACCACGCGCAGACGCTCCGACTGGGCGCCAAGGCCGGATGCCGCGACTTTGAGGGCTGCGGTCAGGGCGTCCATGGTCAGCTCTTCACCACCATCGTCATCATCGAATGGAAGGCTTTGACGATCGCCGTGTTGAGCTCGAAGGAGCGGCGCACTTCGCCGGCCTTCATCAGCTCGTCCTCGAGCACCACCGTGTTCTTCGACGGCATTATCGAGCCCGTGACATCCTCCGGCTTGAGATTGAAGCCGGCATTGGTCCCCTCGGCGCCCAGATGGCCGGTCTGGGTGGCCGCCAGCGTCACCGCAGTCCGGTCGAGGACCTTTTCGAACGGTTCGACGTCGTTTGCCGTGTAGCCCGGCGTGTTGGCATTGGCGATGTTGGATGCGATCGCCGACTGGCGCACGGCTAGCCATTGCGACTGCCGGGTGGCGAGGTCAAAGAGGTTGACGGATTCCATGGGACTCTCCGGGCGAGTACGCACAAGACTAGGCCGCCAGTCTTGCGCGGACCTTGCGCGGAGCGAGCCCGCGGCCCGTTACGAGACCATCACCTGGAAAGCTGGATCACCTTGTTGGCATCGGTGACGATCACCCACTTGCCACCGCGCTGCTCGATCGCGGCGACGCGGCTGGAGTCCGGCAGGACGGAGCCGCGCTGGACGATCCACAGGCCGGTGTCGTCCTCGATCATCGCGCGGCCATTGGCGACATGCACCATCCTGAATTCCGCCGCGGCCGCAGGGAAGGGCTGGTCGCCAGGCGCCGGCGGGGGTTCGTCCTGCACCGTTCCGGTGGCCAGCAGGTCGATATCGGCGTTGGGAACGTCCTTGGCCGTCAGCGGTCCGCTGCGTTCGGCCGCGACGCCGCCGCCGTCGCGTCCCGAATTGCTGCCGCTGCAGCCGAACTTGATGGTCTGGACGCCGAACTGCTCCTGGTTGAAAAAGATATACCAGGGAAACAGCGCGCAGATCAGGCCGAGCGTGATGCCGAGCGCTGCGACGACGAAATCGCTGCGCCGGTCCGCTTTCCTGTTCGCGAGGCGGGGGAACTGGGGCGGCGGCGGCTGCGGCCACTCCACCTTTTTCGGGAACAGGCCGTTGATGAGCGAGTCGCGGCTGGCGTCGGCCTCCTCGGCGGCCTTGGCCTCCGCAATCATCTCACGCAGCATGCGCTCGGTCTGCTGCAGGTCAGTCTCCTTGATCGCCATTCTGCTTCCCCTTGAGATGGCGGGCGAGATCGGTGAAGGGATCGGCCGATGCGCGGTCCCTCGGCGACTGCGTGAGCGCCTCGTAGATCAGCGGCACCTGGCGCACGGCGATGTCGAGCTCGGCGTCGGCGCCCCCCTGATAGGCGCCGAGCAGACGGATGTCGCGCGTGTCCTCGAAGCGCGCGATCATCGCTTTCAGCCTTGTCACCAGCATGCGCTGCTCGGCGCTCCAGGCCTTGTCGGCGAGACGTGAGATCGACGACAGCGGATTGACCGGCGGGTAGCGTCCCTGCTCGGCGATCGCGCGGTCGAGCACGACGTGGCCATCGAGGATGCCGCGCACCGAATCGGCCACCGGATCGTTGTGGTCGTCGCCGTCCACCAGCACCGAGATGATGGCGGTGATCGAGCCTTTGCCCTCGGCGCCTGGTCCGGCGCGCTCGAGCAGCTTCGGCAGATCGGTGAAGACCGATGCCGGGTAGCCGCGCGCGACCGGCGGCTCGCCGGTGCCCGTCGCCACCTCGCGCAGCGCATGGGCAAAGCGGGTGATCGAATCCAGCACCAGGAGCACGCGATGGCCCTGGTCGCGGAAATGCTCGGCCACGCGCATGGCTGTGTCGGGCGCGCGCCGGCGCATCATGGCGCTCTCGTCGCTGGTGGCGACGACCGCGACGGTCTTGGCCATGCTGTCGGCGCCGATGGTGTCCTCGAGGAATTCGCGTACCTCGCGGCCGCGCTCGCCGATCAGCGCCGCGACCACCGTGTCGAAGGCCTCGGCACCGGCGAGCATGGCAAGCAGCGTCGACTTGCCGACGCCGGAGCCGGCGAAAATGCCGAGCCGCTGGCCGAAGCAGAGCGGCGTGAAGATGTCGATCACCCGCACTCCGGTCAGAAAGCCGGTGTCGACCCGCTGCCGCGACATGGCGCCGGGCGTCAATGTGTCGGCGCTGCCGGCGGCATTCGGCCTGACCAGCGGCGGGCCGCCGTCGATGACGCGAGTCAAAGCGTCGATGGCGCGCCCGCGCCAGGAAACATCCGGCGCGACCGCGAGTGGGCCGCGCCGGAAAACGGTGTCGCCGATGCCGGCATCGGCGTGGCGCTCGAACGGCGCGACCACCACCTCGTCGCGGCCTATCCTGACGATCTCGCCGCGGCGCGTGCCGGTCTTGCCGCGCTGCTCGACGATGTCGCCGAGCCTGGCAATGTCCGAAAGGCCGCGCACCTTGTAGTGAGTGGGCGAGATCTCGACGACGCGGCCGCCGCGGCTGAGCAGCGTTTCCGGGTTGTCGAACCGCCGCCAGATGCGTTCGAGCGCGGCCAGCCGATCCGTGGGACCGGCGTCTGCAAGCTTCTCAGGCGCGCGGAGCAGGGACGAGCCGTTCGCCATCCCGTTACTTGTCGCCGAGCGTCTTGATCGCATCGTCGGTGGACGAAGCACTCTGCCGGATCAGCGCAGCCGTATTCTCGAAGGCGCGCTGCACCTGGATCAGCCGGGTCATCTCCAGCACCGGATTGACGTTGGATTCCTCGAGAAACCCTTGAGCTACGCCGACATCGGAGCGGTCGGTGACCGGTTCCGGGGTCCGCGCGGGAACGATGCCCGAATTGCCGTAGCGGACGAAATTGGCGCCGGGATCGAAATCGTAGAGGCCGATGGCGCCGACGAGCTGGTCGTTTTGGCGCAGCGAGCCATCGGCGCCGGCCTTCGGCGGACCGTTGCGCGGATCGAGCTGGATCGGGGCGCCGCCGCTGTCCAGCACCGGATAGCCTTCGATCGACATCAGCTCGCCGTTCTCGTTCATGGAGAAACGGCCGTCGCGGGTCATCACCGTGCCGGCCGGCGTCTCGATGGCGAACCAGGCGTCGCCTTGGATGGCGAAATCGAAAGGATTGCCGGTTTCGGTCAGCGAGCCGTGCGCGGTGGAAAGATAGGTCTTGCCGGAGGATGCGAAGGATACCGACTTCGGCCCGGTGCCGGAGACCACGTCCTCGAATTTCACGCCGGTGGCGCGAAAGCCGATGGTCGAAGCGTTGGCGACGTTATCGGCGATGGTGTCGAGACGGCGTTCGAGCGCAATCTGCGAGGAGAGGGCGACGTAGAGACTGTCCTGCATGGTGTTCTCAGAACTTCAGCTTCTGCATGGCCATCATCAGATCGGTCGAAATGCCGACCGTGGTCGGTTGCGCGAACAGCACGCTGACCGAGGTCACGGCAGTGGTCGTCGGGTTGTTGATCTCCCACAGGCTGGTGAAGCGGGTAAGGAAGGTGTTGAGCTTGTCGGGATCCTTGAAGTCGGCGATATCGAGCTTCTGCTCGAACATCTGCGCCTGCTTGTCGATGTCGGCGGAGGCGATGGAGTCGGGCAGGCCGAGAGCGGTGCGCACCACGCTCGAAAGGGCCGTGTCGGCGAGCACGTCATACCAGCTGTTGATGTCAGGCGCCTTACGCTGGAAATAGAGCGCCAGGCGCACGCCCTGATTGGTTTCGCCGGCATTCTCCTCCAGTGTCTGGCGCATGTACTTGTCGACCGCGCCTTGCTGGGCGGAGGGATAGAGCGTGGCGGTCGAGCCGTAAGCCGCAAAGTTGAACGCTTTGACGAAGTCGGCGTAACGCTTATCGCTCAGCTTGTTGGCGAAGCTGTCGGAGTCGGACACGCCTTCCTTGAGCGCCTTGACCATGAAGGCCTTGGCATAGGCCATGTCTTCCAGCCCGTACGCCTTCATCGCGTAGTTGAACAGCCGAGTGTTGTTGACGAAATCGTCGATGCTTTTGACGTTGCCGATATTGGCCAAATAGTAGTCGGTGTCACGCTTCACGACGGGCTGCGACTCGACCTGGTCGATTGCCTTTGGGATGTCCTTGGCGATGAGCTGATAGCTCGTATAGGTGTTCAACATCTGCGCCTCCGGCCGAAGCTTTCCGGTGACGATAGCGATGCTTCCTTGTGCGAGGCTGAATCGGTTTCCGCATCGCGATTCAAGCCTCACACAAGGCACGAGGACTATCCCTGATCCCCGACGTGACATGCGGAAGGACCTGTCGTGGGTATTCTGATCGGACTTGTGGTGACGCTTGGCTGCGTGCTCGGTGGCTTCATGGCCATGGGTGGGCATCTGCATGTGCTGATCCAGCCTTGGGAAGCGGTGGTCATCTGCGGCGCAGCGCTCGGCACTTTCCTCGTCGCCAACCCGATGAAGACGGTCAAGGACACCGGCAAGGGCATTCTCGAGGCCTTCAAGCAGGCCGTGCCGAAGGAGCGCGACTATCTCGAAACGCTGGGCGTCCTGCACAGCCTGATGCGCGAGTTGCGATCGAAGTCGCGCAGCGAGGTCGAGGCGCATATCGACAATCCGGAAGAGTCGGCGATCTTCCAGGCGTTCCCGACCGTGCTCAAGAACCACGACCTGACGCATTTCATCTGCGACTATTGCCGCATCATCATCATCGGCAATGCGCGCTCGCACGAGATCGAGGCGCTGATGGATGAGGAGATCCAGACTATCCGCACCGACAAGCTGAAGGCCTATCACGCGATGGTCGCCGTCGGCGACGGCCTGCCGGCGCTCGGCATCGTCGCGGCCGTGCTCGGCGTGGTGAAGGCGATGGGCGCGCTCGACCAATCGCCGGAAATCCTCGGCGGGCTGATTGGTGCTGCGCTCGTCGGAACCTTCCTCGGCATCTTCCTGTCCTATGCCGTGGTCGGTCCGGTCGCCACCAAGATCAAGACGGTGCGCGAGAAGAAGAACCGCCTCTACATCATCGTCAAGCAGACGCTGCTCGCTTACATCAACGGCGCCTTGCCGCAGGTCGCGATCGAGTTCGGCCGCAAGACCATCTCGTCCTATGAGCGTCCGACGATCGATGCCGTCGAGCAGAGCACGATGAGCACCGGCACCGCCGAGAAGAAGGCGGCCTGAGCATGCAGAACTTCAGCCGGGGCCGTTTGGCGTCATGACCAGTCCGGCAAGTCCGTCGCAAACCCGGGCTCTCATCATCGAGCGTCTCGTCGGCGACAGCGGCGAGGCCGCACAGGTGATCGGCGTCGGCCGCGGCATGGCCGAGCGCTCGCTGCCGCTGCTGCAGAAAGCGCTTTCCGGAGAGCTTGGCGCGCCGGTCACCGTCGACCTGCAAGCCGTCGAAGTTGGACGTGTCCCCGATGCGCGTATGCGCGCAGGCGAAACCTTCGCCATGACCATCATTCCTTCGCCGACGTCGGCCGACGCCATGACGCTCGTCATGGACGCGCCGGCGATCGCCGTCATGGTCCAGGCGCTGTTCGGCGGCGATCCCGACCAGCCGGTGGCGCCGATCGAGCGCGACCTGTCACAGATCGAGACCGACATCGCCACCACCGTCTTCCAAGAGGTCGCGATGGCGCTGAACGGATCGGGCCGGCGTTCTCTCGAGCTGCGCCAGCCTGTCCCGAGGGCGATGTCCGGCAACGAGGCAAAACGGCGCGTGCTGCGCGACGGGGCGGCTGTTCGCATCATCTATGGCATCTCGACGCCGACCGACACCGGCACGGTGACGGTGATGATCCCGCAGCGAATCCTTTTGGCGACCCGCGGCGCCACCGCCGATCACGGCGGCGACCAGACGACGGAATTCGACTGGCGAGCCCGCTTTTCGGAAGAAGTGATGCGCTCGGCCGTGCGGCTCGAGGCCACCATGCCGCTCGCCCGGCTGTCGCTTGGCGATCTCGCCGCCTTCCAGCCCGGACAGGTGATCGAGTTCGAGGAAGATGCGCAGCTGCAGGCAAAGCTCAGCGCGCGCGACAAGACGCTGTTTGTCTGCGAGTTCGGCAAGCTCGGACAGAACTACACGGTCCGCATCCGGCATCCCCACGATGGCGGGCAGGATTTCATCGACGGATTGGTGCCGGGCTGAGGCCTGGCTTGGGATTATTGGAGACGAGGCATGGCAAAGACCAAGGTGGAAGCCGAACCCGAAGCCGACCAGCCGGACGAGCAGCTCGACCGCGCCATCGAGGAATTGCGGGGCGTGCTGCGGGAGGAGGAGAACCGCCCCGACGCCGCCCTGCAGGCCGGCGCCAATTCCTCGATCATCATGACGATTCCGGTCGATGTGCAGATCATTCTGGGCAGCACCGAAATGCCGGTGTCGGAGCTGATGGCCCTGCAGAAGGGCTCGACGGTAGCGCTCAACCGCCGCATAGGCGAGCCGGTCGACGTGGTGGTCAACGGCCGCAGAATCGCGCGTGGCGAGATCACGGTGCTTGAACACGATCCGACACGCTTCGGCATCAGGCTTACCGAAATCAACGCTGCTACCAAGAGCGCCTGAGCATGGACGGCGAGAGCATTCACCGGCAGCGGAGCCAAGCCCAATGACGTCGTTGACGCTGACGCGCCCGCAAAAGGCCGCCGCCATCCTGGTGGCGATGGGCAAGCCGTCGGCCAGCCGGCTGCTCAAATTCTTCAAGCAGGAGGAGCTGAAGGCGTTGATCGAGGGCGCGCGGCTGCTGCGCACCATTCCGCAAACCGACCTGGAGCGCATCGTTGCGGAATTCGAGGCCGAGTTCACCGAGGGCGCAGGCCTGCTCGACTCGGCGGACCGGATGGACACGATCCTCAACGAATCGCTGTCGCCGGAGGAAATGAGCGCCATCATGGGCGAGAAGAAGTTCGAGCCCGCTCCTGAGGGACCGCCGCCGATCTGGCCGGATCTGGAAAAGCTCGAGCCGACGCGCCTGGGCACCTTCCTCGCCGGCGAACATCCGCAAACGTCCGCCATGGTGCTGTCGAAGCTTGCGCCGCAGACCGCGGCCAATGTGCTGCTGACGATGGAAAAGCCGATTCGCAGCCAGATCATCAAGCGCATGGTGACGATGGCCAACATTCCGGATGCGGCAGCCAGGATCGTCGAGAACCAGTTGCGCGCCAGCGTGCTTTCGCAAAAAGCGACCAGGGACACGTCGGTCGGCCAGGAGCGCGTCGCCAGCGTGCTCAACGAGATGGCCAAGCCCGAGCTCGACGAACTCATGCAGGACCTGGAGGAAGCCGGCACGCCGGATCTGGCCGGGGTCAGGTCGCGGCTGTTTGCCTTCGACGACTTGCCGCTGCTCGCCCAGAAGGCGCGCGTGCTTCTGTTCGACGGACTGTCGACGGAGCTCGTCACACTGGCTTTGCGCGGCGCGCCGGCGGAGCTTACCGAATCCGTGCTGTCGGCGATCGGCGCACGCTCGCGCCGCATCATCGAATCCGAGCTCGGACAGGGATCGGAAGGTATCGCGCTGGACGACATCATGGCGGCGCGAAAGACGATCGCCGTGGCGACCATTCGTCTCTCGCGGCAGGGAGCGTTCGAGCTTCCCTCGATGCAGACCACTGCCGAAGCCGCCTGACGACAGCAATGCGGTCAGGGCATCATGGCTGAGGCGGTCGACAAGGATTCCAAAACCGAGGAAGCCACAGAAAAGAAGATCCGCGACACGATCGAGCAGGGCAAGCTGCCTCACTCGCGCGAGACGGCGATCTTCGCTTCCTTCCTCGCCATACTGGTGTTCAGCGTCTTTTACGCCAAGGACGCCATCGTCAATCTCGGCATGTTCCTCGCCATGTTCCTGGAAAAGCCGGAAGCCTGGCCGATGGACACCGAGACCGACGTCATCGAGCTCTACAAGACCGTGCTGTTCGAAATCGGCCGCGCCGTCGTCAGCCTGCTGGTGCTGCTGGTGGTCGCCGGCGTCGGCGCTTCAGTGTTCCAGAACATCCCGCAATTCGTCGGCGAACGGATCCGGCCGCAGCTGTCGCGCATTTCGATCGCCAAGGGCTGGAGCCGCCTGTTCGGCGCGCAAGGCTTCGTCGAATTCGCCAAGTCGCTGGCCAAGCTTGCCTTCGCCATCGCCGTGCTCGCCTTCACGCTGTCGGAAGATCACCGCAGGCTGCTCGCCGGCATGATCACCAACCCGGTGTCGTTCGGCATGGTCATCCGCGGCATCTTCGTCGACATATTGGTGGCGATCGTGTTCGTCATGGGGGTGGTCGCGGTCGCCGACATCGTCTGGTCGCGCTTCCACTGGCGGCGCGACCTGCGCATGACCAAGCAGGAAGTGAAAGACGAGCTGAAGCAGTCGGAAGGCGATCCGATCGTGAAGTCGCGCCTGCGCTCGCTGGCGCGTGACCGGGCGCGGCGGCGCATGATGACGGCGGTGCCGCGCGCGACGCTCGTCATCGCCAATCCGACGCACTATTCCATCGCGCTGAAATATGTGCGCGAAGAGGACTCCGCTCCGCTGGTGCTCGCCAAGGGCCAGGATCTGGTGGCGCTGAAAATCCGCGAGATCGCGAGAGAGCACAACATCCCGATCTTCGAGGACGTGGCGCTTGCCCGCTCCATGTACAAGCAAGTTTCAGTTGATAGCGTGATCCCGTCGCAATTCTACCAGGCGGTCGCCGAATTGGTGCGGATCGTCTACTCGAAGAAGGCCGAGCGAAAAGTAACCCAATGATCGGACGCTGTTTCTATCCATGAACCGGCAACCATACGCCAATTCACGCGAGCAGATCGTCGCCAATGCCATCCAGGACGTGGTGGGCGAGCTGCGCCTGATCGAGGTCGCGGATTATATCGCCTTTATCCGGCTGGAGCATTTCGCCTGCCTGTCGGACCTGGTGGACTCGGCTGCGGAGCTCTATTTCCAGCCGGGCACGCTCAGGCTCGGTCATGGCGGCGAAGCGCATGTCGAGTGGAGCGGCAGCCCGCGCATCGTGCTCGATCTCGAGCTTCGGCCGCGCGGCGTAACCGTCTATTTCCAGCTGATGCTGACCGGGCAGGGCACGTCCGTGATCGTCAATTACGTCTCTTTCGAGAAGCCGGGCGAGACGCCGGAGCACAACACCGCCCTGCTCGAGGACGCGATCGACGAGGCGCGCATCCGGAGGACCGAGCCGCTCGCTTTTCCCTGACGATGTTTCAGGTCTCGGCGCCTGGCCTGGGCGAGCTACTCGATCAGGCCAAGCCGCAGCGCCTTCGCGACCGCCTGGTTGCGGTTGACAGCGTTGAGCTTCTGCGTCGACTGGGTGAGATACTGGTTGGCGGTGTGCACCGACAGTTTCAGGAGCTTCGCGATCTCCTCGCTGGTGTTGCCGTTGGCGGTCAGCTTCAGGCATTCGAGTTCGCGCTTGGAAATGGCGCGCGTCCTGCCGGTTTCGCTTGGACGGATGCGGGCGACCGACGCAAACAGGGCAAAGCAGCGCGCGTGGATTTCACATAGCGTGTCGTCCGAAAGGGTCATATCCGGCCCCAGGAAGACGACCAGCCCGCACTGGCCGCGCTCCGCATGCACCGGAAAGGCGATGCCGTCGGTGCCGGGCGCCAGCGGCGCGGTCGGTTCGGACCATGCCAGGCTCTCCAACCTCTGCTGCGAAACGGCCATGCCGCTGTCGGCCCACCAGCGCGGCGTCGTCGAGATGCGGCTGTGGCGCACCATTTCCTCGCCGCTGGCGCCCGAGATGAATTTGGTGGTGAGGCCGGTCGACGGATAATCCGAATCGAAGCAGGCGACCAGGCGCGCTCGCTCCAGCGAGGGGCTGACGAAGAACAGTCCGAAACCAGAAGCGTTGATATCGACCGCGATCCAGCGGCAGCGGCGCACGGCGTCCGGAATGGTCACCGCGTGATGCGTCTCCGATCCGAGCGAGAAGGCGCCGAACGGATTGCGCTGCTCGTTGAAAAGGGCGGCAGCGGCCTCTTTGATCTGTGCGTGCTTCAAATGATGCCGCTCCTGATCGCGGTCGCAATCGCCATCGCCCGGTTCGAGGCCGCGAATTTCTGGATGGCATGCGTGATGTAGCTGTTGACGGTGTTCGACGAGACGCCAAGGATGAGGGCCACCTCGTCGGTGGTCTTGCCCTCCGATACCCAGAACAGGCATTCGCGCTCGCGGTCCGACAGCGGATCCTGCATGGATGCCGCGGCGATCAATTGCGGGATGCTGGACAGCGCGTAGCAGCATTTCAGCTGCGCCTTCATCAGGGCCGTAAGGTCGATCTTGCCGGGCTCGGCGGCGGAAAACAGCACGAAAAGACGCTGGCGGCCGACATTGAGCCTGAGCGAATAGATCTCGGCGTGGCCGAGCACATCGAGCAGACGCGCTTCCTCGCCGCTCAGTAGCGCGCCGGCATCGGGCGCATGAGCCGCGACCAATGGCTTGGGACGTACGCCCGGCGCTGCCGTCAGCGGGCCGAGCGCAAGATTGGCGATCAGCCTCTTGCCGATCAGCTCGATGGCGTCGAAAATCCAGTTCGACGACACGATACGCGCGTCGTTTCGATCCTGATCGTGCACCATGGCGACCAGCATATAGCTGTCGGCGCCGATATCGGCTGAAAGCTGCATGAAGAAACTGGTGAGATCGCCGCGCGACGCCAGGCGCGAGCCTGAAGCGTCGGATTGAAGAAGCACGGCGGGACTGCTCATTTTGATATTCTGACCGGAATCGATCCTTGCGCCCGGTGCTGGCATTGGCCAGCGCTCGGACCCGAAACGCGTCACGTTTACGAAGACACACTCACGGGCGCGCACAGCGCCCAACCGAGCCGAATCCTTACAGGGAACGCGAAGCCGTCCGCGTCTGGTACCGGCAGGACGCCGGAACTTGAGACTTTGGGTGGTCGCCGCGCCCCCCGTGGACCGGCTGATTCGGGTCTAATCTACCCGCAGATGAATCCGACATCAAACGCGATTTGACAAAATCGAATCCGCTGGACTCGTGTTGCGACTCAGCGGCTGCTCATCGCGTTGCTTGGGGGTGGCTTCAGAGCTGAATCGAGCCGATGATTTCCCGGTGACGTCCGTTGCAGGCGGAAGCGCGTCCTTTCAATCAGATATGGCTCAGAGGTCCTCGAAGCCGGTCAGCACGCCGACGGCGTTGATGCCGATTTCCTCAACCGCGTAGCCGCCTTCCATGACGAACAGCGTCGGCAGGCCGAGCTTGGCGATGCGGCGGCCGATCTTGGGATAGTCTTCGCTCTTCAGCTTGAACTGGCTGATCGGATCCTTCTCGAAGGTGTCGACGCCGAGCGAGACCACGACCACGTCCGGCGCATAGACGGCAAGCTTGGTGCAGGCGTCTTCCAGCGCCGCGTTCCAGCCGTCCCAGTCGGTGCCGAAGGGCATCGGGTAGTTGATGTTGAAGCCTTCGCCTTCATCCTCGCCGCGCTCGTCGGCATGGCCGAGGAAGAAGGGGTACTCGACCATCGGATCGCCATGCAGGTTGAGCACCTGGACGTCGCCGCGGCGATAGAAAATCTCCTGCGTGCCATTGCCGTGGTGGTAATCGACATCGAGAATCGAGACACGGCTTGCGCCCTGGTCGCGGAACCATTGCGCGACGACGGCGGCGTTGTTGATGAAGCAGTAGCCGCCCATGAAGGCAGCGCCGGCGTGGTGGCCGGGCGGGCGGCAGAGCGCGAAGGCGGTCCGCTCGCCGCCCTTGACCAGGGCGGCCGCCGTCAGCGCGACGTCATAGGATGACTTGATCGCCTTCCATGTGCCTTCGACGAAAGTGGCGCCGGCATCGAAGGAATAGTAGCCGAGCAGGGCGTCAATGCGCTTCGGCGGGACATCGCCGCGCAGGCCGCGCGTCGGCCAGGTGAAGCCCATCGCCGAGCCCTTGAAGCCGGCGGCGACCCATTCCGGCCAAACCGTCGGCAGGAAATCGATGTAGTGCGCTTCATGCACGCGCTTGGCGGCGGCAAGGTCGTGCTCGACCGGCCCGATGATCGGCCCCAGCTTCTCGCTTTCCACCCTTGCCTTGATGAATTCGGCCCGCGAGGGCTTCTCGAAACCCGGCACGATCGCCGAGGTGACCAGTTCCATCTGGCTGGCGTGACCGGCGTGAAGCGGCGAAAAAACTGTCTTCATTTTGGGAGTTGGCTCGCTGTTCGAGTTCTGGTTACGGGGCCTCAAACAGCTTTGTGGCAGAGAGTTCCGGCGCCGCCAAGGGGCATTTCAAATTTGTCGTTCGGGCCAGCATGGGACGGCTTGCCAGGCGCCAATACTCTGCTAGCCTAGGCACAAATGGGAGAAAATGATGCCGCAAACGGCCGATCTTATCGTCGAGAACGCCAGCATATTGACGATGGATCCGGATACCCCCGCCGCCCAGGCCATTGCCATCAAAGGTGATAAGATTATTGCGATCGCAGATCGCGATAGCGTCCGCGACTGCAAAGGCCCTGCCACTCGTGTCGTCGATGCTCAGGGCGGCTCCGTCCTGCCGGGCTTCATCGAAGCGCACATGCATTTGTTCGGCGGCGCGGCCGAGCTCGACAATCTGCATCTTGCAGGCGTGCAGGGCTTCGACGCGCTTCGCGACGCGATCCAGGGCTTTGCGGCGAAGCGTCCGAAAGCTGGGCTGCTGATCGGCGCCGGTGTAGACTATGCGATCCTGCCCGAGCCGGTGACCCGCCATCACCTCGACCGCATCATTCCCGACCGGCCCTTCGCCATGTCGGCCTCCGACCATCACACGATGTGGGCGAACACCAAGGCGCTGGAAGAGGCCGGCCTGCTGCATGGCAAGCAGGTGGGACCAGGCAACGAAATCGTCATGGGCGCGGACGGGCTTGCCGCCGGCGAGTTGCGCGAAGGCGAGGCGTTCGGTCCCGTGCTCGACCATTTCGGCGCGAACCGGACACGGCTCGGCCTCCAAGGTGCGGAGCCGGATCCCTATCCGTCGGCAGCGGAGCTTGCCGCCGACCGCGACCTCATGCATCGCGGGCTTGAGTGGTGCGCAAAGCACGGCATCACCTCGATCCAGAACATGGACGGCAACCTCTACCAGCTCGAGCTGCTCGCCGGGCTGCAAGAGGAAGGACGGCTCATCTGCCGCACCAAGATCCCGTTCCACTTCAAGAATTTTATGAAGCTGGACATGCTGGAAAAAGCCTCGCGCATGGCGGCGGCGTACAATTCCGAGTGGCTGTCGTCCGGCATGGTCAAGGTCTTCTACGACGGGGTGCTGGATTCCTGGACCGCGGTGATGGTCGACGATTATGCCGACCGTCCGGGCTGGCGCGGCGAGCCGCTTTTTTCCCCCGAGCATTTCGCCGAGGTTGCGGCCGAAGCCGACAGGCGCGGCCTGCAGATCGCCGTTCATTCGATCGGAGACGGAGCGGTGCGCGCCGTGCTCGACGGTTACCAGGCGGCAGCGAAGAAAAACGGCAGGCGCGACAGCCGGCACCGCATCGAGCACATCGAAGTGATCACCCCGTCCGATGTGCCGCGTTTCGCCGAGCTCGGCGTGCTCGCCTCGATGCAGCCGCCGCATCCGCCGGGCGCGATGAATTTCCCGCTGGAGCCGACGATCTCGCGCATCGGCCGCGATAAGTGGCCGCTGAGCTATGCCTGGCGCACCTTGAAGAATGCCGGCGCGCGGGTCGTCTTCGCATCCGACTGGCCGGTCTCGCCGGTTGACCCGATCCTGGGCATCCAGGCGGCGGTCTTGCGCAAACCTTGGGCAGAAGGCCTGCCGGACCAGAGCTTCTCGCTGCATGAAGCGATTGCCGGCTACACGGTCGAAGGCGCCTATGCCGAGTTCATGGAACACCGCAAGGGGCGCCTGAAGCCCGGATACCTCGCCGATATCGTGGTTTTGTCGGCCGATATCGAGAAGACGGCGCCGGAGGCGCTGCACACCGTGCGGCCGGTTACCACCATCTGTGGCGGCAAGATCACTTTCCAAGCTTAGATTGTCCAGGCCTGAGGCTGGCATGGGTATTGCGTTAAAAAAACGAGTAGCAGCTCCGCAGTTGCCAAGCCGGTCGGCTTATGGTGACAATCAAACAGGAACGCACCTGCCGCCAAGAGCAGGCTCTCTCAATGGGGTAATCGTGCCGGAACAACCGGGTAAGAACGCGATCGAAGTTCGCGGCGTACGAAAAGTGTTTGGAACCGGTGAAAACCAGGTAGCGGCTCTCGACACGGTGTCCGTCTCGATCCGCGAGAACGAGTTTTTCACGCTGCTCGGCCCGTCCGGATGCGGAAAGACGACGCTGTTGAGACTGATTGCCGGCTTCGATTTCCCAAGCGCCGGCGAAATCATGCTGCACGGCCAGGACATCGCGCCGTTGCCGCCGTTCAAGCGACCCGTCAACACCGTCTTCCAGAGCTACGCGCTGTTCCCGCATATGACGGTGGCGCAGAACATCGGCTTCGGTCTGGAGATGCTCGGCAAGCCCAAGGGCGAAATCGAGGCACGGGTCGCTCAGATGCTGAAACTGGTCAAGATGGAGGCGCTCAAGGCGCGCCGCACCAGCCAGATATCGGGCGGCCAGCAGCAGCGCGTGGCGCTCGCCCGGGCGCTCGGGCCACAGCCGAAGGTGCTCTTGCTCGACGAGCCGCTCTCGGCGCTCGACTACAAGCTGCGCAAGGAGATGCAGATCGAACTGAAGCGTCTGCAGCACGAGACCGGCATCACCTTCATCTTCGTCACTCACGACCAGGAAGAAGCGCTGACCATGTCAGACCGCATCGCGGTGATGTCGGCCGGCAAGATCCTCCAGGTCGGCACGCCGCGCGACATCTATGATCGCCCCGCCGAGCGCTTCGTCGCCGACTTCATCGGCGAGACGAATTTCTTGGCCGGCACGGTGGTGTCGAAGAAGCCAGGGATGGCGACGGTCAAATTCGCCAGCAACGCGACGATCGCCGCCGGCTATCCGGAGGGCTTCGATCCGACAGGCGAGGTGACGCTGGTGGTGCGCCCCGAGCATGCCGACCTGGTGCCCGATCCGGCCAAGGGCACGATCGCTGGCACGCTCTCCAACATCGTCTATTTCGGCACCGATACGCATTATCACGTGAGGCTCGATGGCGGTGAAAACTTCATCGTGCGCCATCAGAACAGCCGCTCGTCTCCGGTGACCTACGAGACCGGCGCCAAGGTCGGCATCCAGTTCGAGGAGGGCGCCGCGCGCGTCCTGAAAGACTGATGACGACAGCCACGCTCTCCCCGACCATGCCTTCCAAGGCCGCGTTGTTCGAAGCCCAGGCGGTGAAAGCCGGCGCGCGACGCAACCGCCTGCTGTCGCTGCCGGCGCTGCTCATCATCGGCATTTTCGGCGTGCTGCCGCTTTTGATCATCTGCGTCTATTCGTTTCTGGCCGCCGCGCCCTATGGCGGCGTGCAGTGGCGGTTCTCGACCGACGCCTATCTGAACTTCCTGTTCCAGCGCGACATCTTCGACGACACCCTCCAGTTCACGCCGGACTTCCTGATCATCTATCTGCGCTCGTTCCTGTTCGCGGTAGTGACGACGATCATCTGCCTGCTGCTTGGATTTCCGACGGCCTATTTCATGGCGACGCGACCGCCGGCGCAACGCAACTGGTGGGTGCTTCTGATCACCATCCCGTTCTGGTCGAACCTTTTGGTCCGCACGCTGGCGATCATGTTCATCATCCGCGACGAAGGGCTGATCAATAACGCGCTGCTGGGGCTCGGCGTGATCGATAAGCCGATCACCATGCTCTACACCAATTTCGCCATCCAACTCGGCCTGCTCTATGCCTTTCTGCCGTTCATGGTGCTGCCGCTCTATTCCAGCCTCGAGAAGCTCGATTTCCGGCTGATCGAGGCGGCCTACGACCTCTATGCGACGCGCCGCCAGGTGTTGTGGCGGGTGATCATCCCGCTGTCGAAGCCCGGCATCATCGCCGGCTGCCTGCTCGTCTTCATCCCGGCGCTCGGCGCTTATGTCACGCCGCTGATCCTCGGCGGGGGCGTCCACCTGATGATCGGCGATCTCATCGCCCAGCAATTCGGATCGGGGCGCAACTGGCCGCTCGGCTGCGCGCAGGCGCTGATCCTGATGGCCGCGGTGCTGGTGGCGCTGTTCTTCTACGTCCGCAATACGTCGGGGAAGGTGCAGCATGGCTGAGCCGCGCAGCATCGACATCAAGGAGCAGCCGGGCTTCCGCTCGATTGCTGTCATCTGCCTGCTGGTGCTCTACGTGCCGGTGCTGATCCTGATGATCTTCTCGCTGAACAGCGGCTCGCTGGTCACGCATTGGGAGGGCGTCACGCTCGGCTGGTACGGCAGCGCATTGCGCAACGAGGAATTCCACAACGCTGCCCGCAACACGCTGATCATCTCGATCAGCGCCACGATAATCTCTACCGTGTGCGCGACGCTCGCGGCGATCGGCATGACAAGGGTGAAGCCGTGGCGCGGGCTGGCGGCGGCCTTCATGGTCATCAATCTGCCACTGATGGTGCCGGAAATCATCACGGCGGTGGCGACGCTCTCCTTCTTCGCGCTGATCGCCGGCACGTTCGGGCTGAATTTCGGCATCGGCAATCTGATCCTGGCCCACACCGTGTTCTGCATTCCGTTCGCCTACATGCCGATCCGGGCGCGGCTGGAAGACATGGACCTGACGCTGGAATATGCCGCCGCCGACCTTTACGCGACGCCGTGGAAGGCCTTCAGGCGCATCACGCTGCCGTTGCTTGTTCCCGGCATCATGTCGGGCGCGGCACTCGCCTTCATCGTCTCATTCGACGATTTCACCATCACCCAGCTCGTCGCCGGCCCCGGCCAGACGACTTTGCCCCTCTATATCTGGAACCAGATCCGGCGGCCGATGACGCCGGAGATCAACGCCATCTCCACCATCCTGCTTTTGGTGTCGATCCTGTTCGTCTCGGTCTCGTTCCTGATCGCGCGGCGACGCGCCAAATGATCCGTGAGCTCCACCACAAAACAATGGGAAGGCAAGGAGAACATTAAATGTCTGGAAAACTGATGGCGGCCGTTTCCGCGGCCGTGCTGTTATGGGCCGTTCCGGCGCTCGCCGACGGCGAATTGCATATCTACAACTGGGGCGACTACACCAACCCCAAGCTGATCGAGAAGTTCGAAAAGCAGTACAACGTCAAGGTGACGCTGGACGACTACGATTCCAACGAAACCATGCTGTCCAAGGTGCGCGCCGGCAATTCCGGCTACGACATCGTCGTGCCGTCCGACTACACCGTGAAGATCATGATCGAGGAGGGCCTGCTCGAAAAGACCGAGCCCAACGCGATGCCGAACGGCAAGAACATCGATCCGCGCTTCCTCGATATCTACTGGGACTCCGGACGCCATTACACCGCGCCGTGGCAATTCGGCACGACGGCGTTCTCCGTCAATACGGATAAGTTCAAGGGCGACATCAACACGCTGGCCATCCTGTTCAACCCGCCGGACGAACTGAAGGGCCAGATCAACGTGCTCGACGACGTCAACACCGTCATGCACGCGGCCGAGCGCTATGCCGGCGTGCCGCGCTGCGGCGCTGACAAGGCCAGCCTGAAAAAGATCAACGATATACTGATGGCCGCCAAGCCGTCATGGAAGACCTTCAGCTACGACACGATCACCAAGATCACTTCCGGCGACGTGATCGTGACAGAACAGTGGAATGGTGCGGCTTACCGCTCGCGTCAGAAGATCCCGGCGATCAAATATGCCTATCCGAAGGAAGGCATCGAGGGCTGGATGGACAATGTCGCCGTGCTGAAGGGCGCCAAGAACCTGGAGAACGCCAAGCTCTTCCAGGATTTCGTCATGGCGCCTGAGAACGCGGCGCTGATCTCCGAGTATGCCGGTTACGACAATGGCATCGCCGGCAGCCACAAATTCCTGCCGGCGGAGTTCGCCAACTCGCCGGAAATCAGCCCGCCAGCCGGTTCGCCGACGCCGGAATTCGTGCCGCCGTGCCCGCCAGATGTGGTGGAGATCTACAACAAGATCTGGACCAACCTGCGCAAGTAACTGAGCGGGAACGCATGAAGGGAGGGGAGGCTCCGGCCTCCCTTTCTTATGTGCAGGGAGGATTGATGACATCTTACCGCAACTCCGATCCGCGGCCGCCGATCATGCAGGGCTCGCCGCCGGCCATGGCTCTGCCGAAGCTCGACTGGGATCGGCCACCGTGGAACCGCTGGGCCTTCCAGCACGTGCGTGAGTTTTTGCCGACCGTCGAGGTCTGGCGCGGCCAAGGTCATCGCCGTCGGCTCGAGCGCGCCGAGGTCGATCTCGACGACCTGGCGGTGGCGGATAGCGAGGGCCGGCCGACAACGCTCGCCGGCTTGCTCGACGAGACCTACACGGACGGTTTCCTGGTGTTGAAGGACGGCACGGTCGCCTATGAGCGCTACTTCAACGGCATGGACGAGCGCACGCTGCATCTGTCGCAATCGATGGCAAAGTCGGTCACGGGATCGGTGTTCGGCATCCTGGTCGGGCGCGGCCTGATCGACCCGGCCAGGCTGGTGACGGATTATCTTCCGGAGCTCGGCGAGACCGCCTGGGCGGGGGCCACCGTGCAGCAAGTGCTCGACATGACGACCGGCGTGCGCTTCTCGGAAGAGTACACGGATCGCTATTCCGAGATCGGCCAGGTCGATGTCGCCACCGGCTGGAAGCCGATCCCGCCGGGCAGCGATCCTGATTTCCGGTGGCCCGCGCATCTGTTCGAGCTGATCCTGCGGCTGAAGGACAAGGTGCGCGAACATGGCGAGGCCTTCGAGTACCGCTCGATCGAGACCGATGTGCTTGCCTTCATCATGGAGCGGGTGAGCGGCAAGCGCCTGGCGCAGCTGGTCTCGGAAGAACTCTGGCAAAAGCTCGGCGCCGACGAGAGCGCCTGTTTCACCGTCGACAGCGCCGGCTATGCGCTGGCCGATGGCGGCTTCAACGCGACGCTGCGCGATTATGGCCGCTTCGGCCAGCTCATCCTCGACAATGGCGGCGGGGTCATCCCTGCCGAGTGGATCGAGGCGACGCGCAGCGGCAAGCACGGACCGGACTTCAGCCCGAGCCTTCCGGACGGCAGCTACCGCAACCAGTTCTGGATCGAGGATCCACGCTCTCGCGCACTGATGTGCAAGGGCGTGTTCGGCCAGATGATCCATATCAGCTGGGAGCATAAGATGGTCGTCGTGAAGCTTTCGACCTATCCGGATTTCCTCAACGCCGCCTATTCGGTGGCGACGCTTAAGGCCGTGCACGCCATAGCCGCCGCGCTAGGCTGAAAGTCAGAGATAGACGACCGGGAGACAATCGTGACCGGCAACACCGCGTTCGAGACCAGATACGGCTTTGCCCGCAAGGATGTGCGGCTCGACAATTGGCGGCTGAGGCCGTTCAGCCAATGGTCGTTCCAGAATGTCGGCGAACTGGTGCCGAGCGTCCACGTTGCCGCCGCGCCCGGCGGCGAGGAAGAGGTGAAATCGCTCGGCGCGCTGCTCGAGGAGAAAGTCACCTTGGCCGGCGGCGCCGAAACAGTCGAAGCATTCCTGAAGCGCTCCGACACTGACGGGCTGACGATCCTGAAGGGCGGCAGGCTGGTCGGCGATTGGTCGGCCCCGCATATGGCGTTCGGTCAGCGCCACATCATCTTTTCGATCAGCAAGTCGGTGACGGCGATCCTCGCCGGCATCCTGCAAGGCGAGGGGTGTTCGACCCGGAAGCGCCGGTGACAGAATACATCCCCGAAGCCAAGGGCTCGGCCTATGGCGATGCGAGCGTGCGCAATGTGCTCGACATGACGGTCAGCCTCGACTTCGAGGAGGCCTATCTCGATCCGGACAGCGCCTTCGCCCGCTATCGCCGCGCGACACTGTGGAATCCGGGCGGCGGCTCGGAAAGCCTCGCTGCTTTTCTGTTGACGTTGCCGCGCCTCGCCGAGCCGCATGGGCAGACCTACCGTTATCGCTCACCCAATTCGGATATGCTGGGCATCCTGGTGGAGCGGGCATCCGGCAAACGTGTCAGCGACTTGCTCAGCGAGAAACTGTGGCTGCCGCTGGGCGCCGCGAGCGAGATGTCGGTGACGGTCGACATGGAAGGCACCGCGCGTACCGCCGGCGGCATGTCGATGACGCCGCGCGACCTTGCCCGTATCGGCGAAATGATGCGGCAGGGCGGCGCGGCCAATGGCCGCCGCATCGTGCCGGAGGCCTGGGTGCGCGACACGGTTGCCAGCGGCGGCAGCCATGAAGCCTGGCGGCGCGGTACGATGGTGTTCCTCTTCCCCAAGGGCCGCTACCGCAACAAATGGTACCAGATGGGCACGCCAAGCGGCGCCTTCTGCGGCATCGGCATTCACGGACAGTGGATCTACGTCAACCCGAGCGACGAGGTGGTCATCGCCAAGATGTCGTCGCAGCCGGAACCGGTCGACGATCAGCTTGATCTCGATGTCGTCGCCTTCTTCGAGGCCCTGAGCCGGATGGTTTGAGCCGTTCGGCTGGTCGTTCCTCGCAGCTCTTTCCTGTGGAGCTTTCCTGTCGGGTGGAGACAGCGCGGTTGGCGCAGCCGTCGTCCCGGCCTATTGTCGCCGCTCTTTTCGGCAGGAACCAGCATGGCATCGGACATCAAGCGCATCGCAGCAATCATCGCGGCCGAGATCGGCTCGCGGCCGGAGCAGGCGGCAGCCGCAATCGGGCTGCTGGACGAGGGCGCAACGGTGCCTTTCGTGGCGCGCTACCGCAAGGAGGTCACCGGCGGCCTCGACGACACGCAGTTGCGCGACCTTTCCGAGCGGCTTGCCTATCTGCGCGAGCTGGATGCGCGCCGCGACACCATCCTCGGTTCGATCCGTGAGCAGGGCAAGCTGACCGAGGACCTCGAGGCAAAAATCGCGGCGGCGACCACCAAGGCCGAGCTCGAAGACATCTACCTGCCATACAAGCCGAAGCGCCGCACCAAGGCCGAGATCGCCAGGGAACGTGGACTGGTGCCGCTGGCCGAGGCGATCCTCGCCGACCGTTCGGCGGTGCCTGCCGAGCTCGCGCTAGCCTATCTCACAGAGGAGGTTCCCGACGCCAAGGCGGCGCTCGAAGGCGCGCGCGACATCCTGTCGGAGCAGTTGGCCGAGAATGCCGATCTGGTCGGCAGGCTGCGCGCCTATATGAAGGAGCGCGCTTTCCTGCGCGCCAGGGTCGTCGACGGCAAGCAGGAGGCGGGCGCGAAATTCTCCGACTATTTCGATCATGTCGAGCGCTGGGCGAACGTGCCCAGCCATCGCGCCTTGGCCATGCTGCGTGGCCGCAACGAAGAGGTGCTGTCGCTCGACCTCGAAATCGATGCCGACGATCAATCGCCGGTCAAACCGGTCGAGCGGATGATCGCCAACGCCTATGCGATTGGTAGCACCCTGCCGGGCGACCGTTGGCTGATGGAGGTCGCCGGCTGGACCTGGCGGATAAAACTATCACTCCATCTGACGCTTGATTTGATGCGCGACCTGCGCGAGCGGGCCGAGGACGAGGCCATCCATGTCTTTGCCCGCAACCTCAAGGACCTGCTGCTCGCCGCGCCCGCCGGCTCCCGCCCCACGATGGGTCTCGATCCCGGCATCCGCACCGGCGTCAAGGTGGCTGTGGTCGACGGTACCGGCAAGCTGATGGCGACGACCACCGTCTATCCGTTTCCGCCGAAGAACGATGTGCGCGGCACGCAGGCGGAACTTGCCAGGCTCATTCGATTCCACAAGGTGGAGCTGATCTCGATCGGCAACGGCACCGGCAGCCGCGAGACCGAAAAGCTGGTGGCCGACATGCTCGCCAGCCTGCCGTCCGACGGCGGGCCGAAGCCGATCAAGGTGATCGTCAGCGAAGCCGGCGCGTCGGTCTATTCAGCCTCGGCGACGGCGGCCGCCGAGTTTCCCGACCTCGACGTGTCGCTGCGCGGCGCTGTGTCGATCGCGAGACGCCTGCAGGACCCGCTCGCCGAGCTGGTCAAAATCGAGCCGAAGTCGATCGGCGTCGGCCAGTATCAGCACGATGTCGACCAGTACCGGCTCGGCCGCTCGCTGGAGGCGGTGGTGGAGGATGCGGTCAATGCTGTCGGCGTCGACCTCAACACGGCATCGGCGCCGCTCTTGGCGCGCGTCTCGGGACTGGGGCCATCGCTTGCCGAAGCGATCGTCGCGCATCGCGACGTCGGCGGTCCGTTCGCTACGCGCCGCGATCTGCTGAACGTGGCGCGGCTTGGACCGCGCGCGTTCGAGCAGTGCGCAGGCTTCCTGCGCATCCCGAACGGCTCCGAGCCGCTCGACGCTTCATCCGTGCATCCGGAAGCCTATGGCGTGGCAAAGAAGATCGTCGCCGCCTGCGGCCGCGACGTGCGCGCGCTGATGGGCGACAGTGCCGCGCTCAAGGCACTCGACCCTCGTGTCTTCGTCGACGAGCGCTTCGGCCTGCCGACGGTACGCGACATCATCGCGGAACTGGAAAAGCCCGGACGCGACCCGCGGCCGGGCTTCAAGACGGCGACCTTTGCCGAAGGCGTCGACGACATCAAGGACCTGAAGCCCGGCATGCTGCTCGAAGGCACGGTCACCAATGTCGCCGCCTTCGGCGCCTTCGTGGACATCGGCGTGCACCAGGACGGGCTGGTGCATGTCTCGCAGCTGGCCGACCGCTTCATCAAGGACGCGCATGAGGTGGTGAAGGCCGGCGATGTCGTGAAAGTTCGGGTGGTCGATGTCGACATCAAGCGCAATCGCATCGGCCTCTCGATGCGCAAGGATGGCGGCCAGGGTGGGGCGCCTCGGGTCGGCCAGCGCGACAGCGGCGGCGGCAAGCCCGAACCGCGCTCGCCGGCGCCGCAGCGCCAGCCCGAACGGCCGGCGCAGGGTGCGTTCGGCGCGGCGCTCGCCGAGGCGATGAAGCGGAAATAGCTACCACGCCAGAACAGCCGGCTCCTTCTCAACCTGGCCCCGCAGCCAGTCGCGAAAGCTGGCAACCGGCGGATGGCCGCGCTTGGCGTGCGGCACGACGAGATAATAGGCACTGCGGCTCTGCATCGGCTTGCCCGGCGCCGGCACCAACTGGCCGCGCTGCAATTCTCCGGCGATCAGGATCTGCGGCAGCAGCGCCACGCCGAGCCCCGCCAGGCAGGCCTGCGCGACCGTGCCGAACTGCTCGAACTGCATGCCGGGGCCGGTCGGCGCGTCGAGCTCCTGATGCTCGAACCATTCGCTCCAGGCGTCGGGACGCGTTGCCATGTGCAGCAACGGCAGGCGGCCGATATCGGCCGGCGTCGCGACCTTCCGCTGCGCCAGGAATTCGGGCGCGGCGACCGGCATCACGGTCTCGCGCATCAAAAGCGTGCAATCAGCGTCCGGCCAATCAGGCATGCCGTGGTGGATTGCGGCGTCGAGCCGCTCACGCGCGAAGTCGAAGCGGCCAATGCGCGTGGCGAAATTGATCGTGATGTCCGGATGACGGGCGACGAAATCTGGAATGAGCGGCATCAGCCAGCGCGTGCCGAAGGTCGGCAGGATGGCAAGGTTGAGAACACCGCTATGCCGATTGCTCATCAATCCAAGCGCCGCATCGCGCAATTGCGCAAGTGCTGAGCGCACCGCGCCGGCATAGATTTCGCCCGCCGTGGACAGCCTGACATTGCGGCTGTCGCGTTCGAAAAGCCGGCGCCCGAACTGCTCTTCCAGCAGATTGATCTGCCGGCTGACGGCACCTTGCGTGAGATCGAGCTCGCGGGCCGCGGCGGTGAAGGAGCCGAGACGCGCCACCGCCTCGAAGGCGGCAAGCGCGCTGATGTTTGGCAAGAGGCGACGCTGGACGTTCATGATCTATTACTATCGCTCATTGATGCTTGATGCAATTTCGTTTGATTTTTTCCAGATGGAGGCGGATAAGCCGGGCCATCCAAGATTTTACCGGGAGACCCACCTCATGGCCGCCGAGAAGAACGCCTTCGTCTGGAACGATCCCTTCCTGATCGAGGACCAGCTTTCCGAAGACGAGCGGATGGTGCGCGACGGCGCAGCGGCGTTCGCCGCCGACAAGCTGGCGCCCCGCATCGAGGAAGCCTATGCCGATGAGAAAACCGATCCCTCAATCTTCCGCGAGATGGGCGAGGCGGGCCTGCTCGGCATCACCATTCCGGAGGAATATGGCGGGCTCGGCGCCAACTACGTCACCTACGGGCTGGTGGCGCGCGAAGTCGAACGCATCGATTCCGGCTATCGCTCGATGATGAGCGTGCAGTCGTCGCTGGTCATGTATCCGATCCATGCCTACGGCTCGGAAGAGCAGCGCAAGAAGTACCTGCCGAAGCTCGCCTCCGGCGAATGGATCGGCTGCTTCGGCCTCACCGAGCCGGATGCCGGCTCCGATCCGGGCGGCATGAAGACACGGGCCGAGAAGACGGCGAACGGCTACAGGCTTTCCGGCTCCAAGATGTGGATTTCCAACGCGCCGATCGCCGACGTCTTCGTCGTCTGGGCAAAGTCGGCCGCGCATGACAACCAGATCCGCGGCTTCGTGCTGGAAAAGGGCCTGAAGGGGCTGTCGGCGCCGAAGATCGGCGGCAAGCTTTCGCTGCGAGCCTCAATCACCGGCGAGGTTGTGATGGAAGGCGTCGAGGTCGGCGAGGAGGCGCTGCTGCCCAATGTCTCGGGCCTGAAGGGACCCTTCGGCTGTCTCAACCGCGCGCGCTACGGCATCTCGTGGGGCGCCATGGGCGCGGCCGAGGATTGCTGGCACCGCGCGCGGCAGTACGGCCTCGACCGCAAGCAGTTCGGCAAGCCGCTCGCCGGCACGCAGCTCTTCCAGAAGAAGCTCGCCGACATGCAGACCGAGATCGCGCTCGGCCTGCAGGGTTCGCTGCGCGTCGGCCGGCTGATGGACGAAGGCAAGATGGCGCCGGAGATGATTTCGATCGTCAAGCGCAACAATTGCGGCAAGGCGCTCGACATCGCCCGCCAGGCTCGCGACATGCATGGCGGCAACGGCATCCAGATCGGCTATCACGTGATGCGTCATGCCCAGAACCTGGAGACGGTCAACACCTATGAGGGCACGCATGACGTGCATGCGCTGATACTGGGTAGGGCGCAGACGGGGCTTCAGGCGTTTTTCTAAGCCGGCAACGCTGCTTAAATTAGGTGCAGCGCAACATCTCTGCTTGGAGAATGCCCAGCACTTATGTCAGGGTTCGGCGATTGAAACGTCGTTCCCCGGGGCACCATGGCAATTCTGGCAGCCGTCCACCACCTGACCCATTACAAATACGACCGGCCGGTCGTTCTCGGCCCTCAGGTGATCAGGCTGCAGCCGGCGCCGCATTCGCGCACCAAGGTGCTCAGCCATTCGCTGAAGGTCGAGCCGAAGAACCATTTCGTCAACCTGCAGCAGGACCCGTACGGCAACTTCCTCGCCCGCTTCGTCTTCCCGGAGCCGGTGACGGAACTGAAGATCCAAGTCGATCTCGTCGCCGATATGACGGTCTATAATCCGTTCGATTTCTTCGTCGAGGAATCAGCCGAGAATTTCCCGTTCGAGTACCCGGAAGAGATCAGGCAAGACCTCGCCATATACCGCACGCCCGAGCCGGCCGGCCCGTTGCTGTCGGCCTTCCTGAAAACCATCGACCGCAGTCCGACAAACACGGTCAACTTCCTGGTCGGCCTCAACGCGCGGCTGCAGCGCGAAATCGCTTATATCGTGCGCATGGAGACCGGCGTCTATTCGCCGGAGGAGACGCTGGCCGCCGGCAAAGGCTCGTGCCGGGATTCAAGCTGGCTGCTGGTGCAGATCCTGCGCAACCTCGGCATCGCAGCGCGTTTTGTCTCCGGTTACCTGATCCAGTTGAAGCCGGACCTCGTCTCGTTGGACGGACCGCCTGGAACCTCGGTCGATTTCACCGACCTGCACGCCTGGTGCGAAGTCTATATTCCGGGCGCCGGCTGGATCGGTTTCGACCCGACTTCCGGTTTGCTCACCGGCGAAAGCCATGTGCCTCTGGCGGCGACGCCGCACTTCCGCAATGCCGCGCCGATCTCCGGCATGGCGAGCTTCGCCAATGTCGATTTCGGCTTCGACATGCGCGTCCAGCGCATCGCCGAGCATCCGCGCATCACCAAGCCGTTCTCGGATGAAAGCTGGGAGGCGCTCGACGCCTTGGGCAACAAGGTCGACGCGGTTTTGCGGGAACAGGATGTGCGGCTCACCATGGGCGGCGAGCCGACCTTCGTGTCGATCGATGATTTCGAGGCTGCCGAATGGAACACGGCGGCCGTCGGGCCGACCAAGCGCGACAAGGCGGATCAGCTGGTCCGGCGGCTGCGCGAGCGCTTCGCGCCGGGCGGTTTCCTCCACTACGGGCAAGGCAAGTGGTATCCGGGCGAGAGCCTGCCGCGCTGGACCTTCTCGCTCTTTTGGCGCACCGATGGCGAGCCGGTCTGGCGCGACCCGTCGCTGATCGCGCGCGAAACGAGCACCGTCTCTGTCGGGCCTGAGCAGGCCGCAAGCTTGCTCACGGCGATCGCCGCCGAGCTCGGCATCGACAAGGCGATGGTCGGCGAGGCCTATGAGGATCCGGCCGAATGGCTGCTCAAGGAAGGCAAGCTGCCGGATAATGTCGACCCGTCCAACTCGAAGCTGGAGGATCCGGAAGAGCGCAGCCGCATGGCACGTGTGTTCGAGCGCGGCCTGACCAAGCCGTCAGGCTATGTGCTGCCGGTGCAGCGCTGGAACAGCCAGGCCGCCGGGCAGCGCTGGCGTTCGGAAAAGTGGAAGACGCGGCGCGGCCGGCTGTTCCTGGTGCCGGGCGATTCCCCGGTCGGTTATCGGCTGCCGCTCGGCGCGCTGCCTTACGTGCCGCCGGGGCAATACCCCTATATCGTGCCGGTCGATCCGTCGCTGCCGCGCGCTACGCTGCCGGCGCGCGACGCTCTCTTGCCGGAACCTGCCCCAGCAGAACTTGAGGGCCCCGACGAAATGGCGCGCCGCCAGCTGGCAGCGTCCTTCACCGCGACAACGGGCCAGCAGGACCGCGTCGAGCAGGAGATCACCGAGATCGGCGGTGCGGTGCGCACGGCGCTCACCGTCGAGCCTCGTGACGGGCGGCTCTGCGTGTTCATGCCGCCGGTCGAGGCGCTTGAGGACTATCTTGAGCTGGTGGCGGCGGCCGAGAACGCGGCCAAGGCGATCGGCCTGCCGGTGCATATCGAGGGTTATGGGCCGCCGCACGACCCGCGCCTCAACGTCATCCGCGTGGCGCCCGATCCCGGCGTCATCGAGGTAAACATCCACCCGGCCGCCGACTGGCGGGAATGCGTCGCGACGACCGCGGCGATCTATGAGGAAGCCAGGCAGTCGCGGCTCGGCACCGACAAGTTCATGATCGACGGCCGTCACACCGGCACGGGCGGCGGCAATCATGTCGTTGTCGGCGGCGCGACGCCCAACGATAGTCCGTTCCTGCGCCGGCCGGACCTGTTGAAGAGCCTGGTGCTGCAATGGCAGCGGCACCCATCGCTCTCCTATCTGTTTTCCGGCCTGTTCATCGGCCCCACCAGCCAGGCGCCGCGCATCGACGAGGCACGGCATGATTCCCTCTATGAACTCGAGATCGCGCTGGCCCAGGTGCCGCATCCCGACAAGGGCGAGGCGCCGTTGCCGTGGCTGGTCGACCGGCTGTTCCGCAATCTCTTGACCGACGTGACCGGCAACACGCACCGTTCGGAAATCTGCATCGACAAATTGTTCTCGCCGGACGGTCCGACGGGACGGCTCGGTTTGGTCGAGTTCCGCGGCTTCGAAATGCCACCCAATGCCCGGATGTCGCTCGCCCAGCAATTGCTGGTCCGCGCTATCATCGCGCGGGCTTGGAAGAACCCGCTCGACGGCCGCTTCGCGCGCTGGGGCACGTCGCTGCATGACCGTTTCATGCTGCCGCATTATGTCTGGGCGGATTTCCTCGACGTGCTGGAAGATCTGAAGCTCAACGGCTTCGACTTCCGCCCGGAATGGTTCGCAGCCCAACTCGAATTTCGCTTCCCGTTCTGCGGCGAGGTGCAGCATGGCGGCGTCAAGCTGGAGCTCAGGCAGGCGCTCGAGCCCTGGCATGTGATGGGCGAGCAAGGCGCGATCGGAGGCACCGTCCGCTTCGTCGATTCGTCCATCGAGCGGCTGCAGGTGAGGACGCAAGGCCTCAATCCGGAGCGTCACGCGGTCGTCTGCAACGGCCGCATCGTGCCGATGAAGGCGACCGACAGCAGAGAGGTCGCGGTGGCAGGCGTGCGCTTCAAGGCTTGGCAGCCGGCCTCCGGCCTGCATCCGGCCCTGCCGGTCAACACGCCCCTGGTGTTCGACATCTACGACCGCTGGTCGGGCCGCTCGTTGGGGGGCTGCGTCTATCATGTCGCGCATCCGGGCGGCCGCAACTACGAGACCTTCCCGGTCAACGGCAACGAGGCGGAGGCGCGGCGGCTGGCCCGCTTCGAGCCGCGCGGCCATACGCCGGGTGCCTATGTGCTGCGTGAAGAACAAGGTTCTGAAGAGTTTCCCATGACCCTTGACCTCAGGCGACCGGCGAGATTCTGATCGAGCATGGCCAAGGGGAATCAGAAACGGGCGGGCGGCAGGCCGCGGGCGCAGAGCCTGTTGGAGCATTACCGGCCGATCGAAGGCGTCGTCGACGAGATGGTCGACGCGTCGGGCAATCCGCGCCCGGCCTGGCGGTCCTTCATCGGAGCGCTGGACGATCTGGGGGCTGAGGCGCTCGGACAGCGCTTTGCCCGCGCCGACCAATATCTGCGCGATGCCGGCGTCTACTACCGCGTCTACGACAAAGCCGGCGCCAACGAGCGCGAATGGCCGCTGGCGCATGTCCCGCTGCTGATCGACGAGAAGGAATGGGCCGAGATCAGCGCCGGCCTCGTCCAGCGCGCCGACCTGTTCGAGACGATACTGGCCGACATTTACGGGCCGAACCGGCTGATCGAGAAGGGAATCCTGCCGGCGGGGCTGATCGCGGCGAGCCCGGAATATCTGCGCCCGGTGGTCGGCGTCCGTCCGGCCAGCGGCCATTTCCTGCACATGGTCGCCTTCGAGCTTGGCCGCGGCCCCGACGGCCGCTGGTGGGTTCTGGGCGACCGCACGCAGGCGCCGTCGGGCGCCGGCTTTGCGCTGGAGAACCGCGTTGCCACCACGCGCGCCTTGTCTGACATCTATGGCGAGCTGCATGTGCATCGCCTGGCCGGCTTCTTCCGCCGCTTCCGTGATGCGCTGAACGGCATGGCGAAGGATTCCGGCGGCCGCGTCGCCATCCTGACGCCCGGACCGCTCAACGAGACCTATTACGAGCACGCCTATATCGCGCGTTATCTCGGCATTATGCTGCTCGAAGGCGAGGACCTGACGGTGTCCGGCGGCCGGCTGATGGTGCGCACGGTTTCGGGCCTGATGCCGATCGGCGTTTTGTGGCGGCGGCTCGATGCCGCTTTCGCCGATCCGCTGGAGCTCAAACCGGACTCGCAGATCGGCACGCCGGGGCTGGTCGAGGCGATCCGGCGCGGCACCGTCTCGGCCGTCAACGGGCTCGGTTCCGGCTTGGCGGAAACGCGGGCGCTGCTTTCTTTCCTGCCGCGGATCGCGCGGGAATTGCATGGCGAGGAACTCAAGCTGCCGAACATTGCGACCTGGTGGTGCGGACAGCAGGCCGAACGCGACCATGTGCTGGCCAATATTGACCGCATGGTGGTCGGCCCGGCGCTGTCGACACGGCTTGCCTTCGAGGACGATGGCGCGACCAGGCTCGGTTCGGCGCTTTCGGCCGGAGAGCGGGCGGATCTTATCGCGCGGATCGAAGCCGACGGGGTTGGCTTCGTCGGCCAGGAGGCGGTCACGCTCTCGACTACGCCGGTCTTTGCCGGCGGCCGCTTGGAGCCGCGGCCCGCCAGTCTGCGCGTCTACCTGGCGCGAACACACGAAGGCTGGACGGTGATGCCCGGCGGCTTTGCACGCGTCGGCTTCTCGCTCGACCCGACCGCGATGGCCATGCAGCGCGGCGGTCAGGCGGCGGATGTCTGGGTGGTCAGCGACAGGCCTGTCGAGCGGGAGACGTTGCTGCCGCAGGAGACCGACGGCTTCACCCGCACCATGCCCGGCAGCCTGCCGAGCCGCGCCGCGGAAAACCTGACCTGGCTTGGCCGCTATATCGAGCGCTCGGAAGACACGGTGCGGGTGCTGCGCGCTTATCACGTCAGGCTGGCGGAGACATCCGACCCCGAGATGCCGCTGCTCGCCGACATCAGAGACTATCTCGAACCGTTCGGCATCGAGGTCGAAACCGCGATCCCGCTTGGATTGATCGGCACCTTGGACAGCGCCGTCTACAGCGCCGGCCAGATCCGCGACCGCTTCTCGCCGGATGGCTGGCTGGCGCTGAAGGATCTGTCGAAGACCATCCACAAATTCGCGGAGACGGTCGCGCCGGGCGACGACGCGACGCGGGCGATGACCGTGATGCTGCGAAAGCTTGCGGGCTTCTCGGGGCTGCTGCACGAGAACATGTACCGCTTCACCGGTTGGCGCTTCCTGGAGATCGGACGCCGACTGGAACGTGGCATCCAGATCGCGCGCACGCTAGCCAGGCTGACAAAGGCAGACGCGCCCGACGGCGCACTCGACATGATGCTGGAGATCGGCGACAGCGTCATGACCCACCGCCGGCAATATCCGGTGCAGTCAGGCCGGCGCACGGCTATAGACCTCTTGGCGCTCGATCCGCTCAACCCGCGCTCGATCCTGTTCCAGTTCGAGCGGCTCAAGGCCGAGATCGGCATGCTGCCTTCCGTCGGGGGCGAGGGACATATGTCGCCCGCGGCGAAAGAAATCCTGCAGCTCAACACGGCGCTCGCCGTGATGGAGCCTCAGGACATGACCGCGAAGGTGCTGGACGATCTCGCCATTCAGATCGGCGATCTCTACAACAGTCTCGCCAAGGCCTATTTCGGATAAATGCTCTACGACGTCAGGCTTCATCTTCATTACGGCTATGCGGCTGCAGCCGGCGGCGGCAGGCACCAGGTGCGCGTGCTGCCGCAGACGATTGCCGGCGTGCAGCGGGTTATCGCCGCCTCGCTGTCGTTCCAGCCGAATCCGGCCGAGCGCGCGGATTTTTCCGATTTCTTCGGCAACAACGTCACTGCGATCGCCGTTCGCGACGCGCATGAGGAGCTCCACGTCAGGATGAGCGCCCGTGTGTCGGTGTCGCGGCCGGAAGCCGGCCTCGACGTCTCGCCCGACATTCACGGCTTGAGGGCGGAACTCGACGCGGTGCGTTCGCTGTCCGCCGAGGCGCCGCATCACTTCCTCGCCGCCAGCGACCACGCCGGCATCGATCCGGTAATCACGGCATATGCGCGGGAAAGCCTCGCCGGTTCGGCGATCGCCACGGCGGTCGATCTCTGCAATCGGATCCACCGCGATTTCACCTATGACGGCAAGGCAACCACGGTGCAGACGCGCGCCAGCGATGCCTTTGCGCTTCAGCGTGGGGTTTGCCAGGATTTCTCGCACATCATGATCGCCGGGCTGCGCGGGCTTGGTATCCCCGCCGGCTATGTCAGCGGCTTCCTGCGCACGATCCCGCCCAAGGGTAAGCCGAGGCTCGAAGGCGCCGACGCCATGCATGCATGGGTCAAGGCCTGGTGCGGGCGCGATGCCGGCTGGCAGGAATTCGATCCGACCAACGGCATGCGGGCGAGCAACGACCATATCACGGTGGGATACGGCCGCGACTATTCCGACGTGGCGCCGATTGTCGGCGTCCTGAAAATCACCGGCGAGCAGATCGGCGAGCAGGCGGTCGATGTCATCCCGGTCGCTGCCTGAAGGCGCACGATCGGTGATGCGGCTGCTTCTCAAATCGCGATCCCGCCGCTATCTTGCCGCCGGACCGTGGACCGGCCTGCCGGGCACTTGCGCGGAGTTCAATTGTTGACATCGGTCAGCATCATCATTCCAGCACACAACGCGTCGGCAACCGTTGCAGACACGTTGGCAACCTTGCGCTCGGAAGCCGAGATCATCGGCGAAGTGATACTGGTCGACGATTCCTCGACGGACAACACGGCGGCCGTGGCCGCGGACGCAGCCTCGCGGCTGGCGCTGCCGTTCCGGATCATCCGGTCCAATTGTCGAGACGCGGGCGGCTCCCGCAATCTTGCGCTGGCCGAGGCGCGCTTCCCCTGGATCTATATGATCGACGCCGACGATCTGCATATCGAGGGCGGGTTGCGGACGCTGCTGTCCAAGGCCAGGGCCAAGCCAGGCGCCGATATGGTGGTCGGCGCCTACCGCCGGCGGACCGATGGCCGGGACCGACAGTTCAAAACGCCGGCCGGCTACATGACTGCCGGACTCGCCAATGCCTCCGCCTATGTGGATGGCAGGATACGGTCGATTGCCGTCGGCAGCGCGCTGGTGTCGCGGCATACGGTCGGCGACACGCGCTTCCCGACCGGTCTTGCCTACGACGAGGACACATTGTTTTGGGCGCGGGTTATGAGCAAGGCATCGCTCGCGGTCGTGAGGCAACCGATCATGATCTACTTCGTATCGTCGGACCGTTCGGATGACCGCTTCGCGATAAAGCCTGCGCGACGCTTCCTCGAATGGCGCCTGGCGCTGCGCGAACTCGCCGACTGCGGCATTGCGAAATCGTCGTTGAAAGCGAGGGAAGGGCTTGTGGCGCTCAAGATCGCCCGCGTACACTACGCTCGCGGCGATCTCGAAACGGCGGCAAAATTCCTGGCGGTTGCCGAAGCGGCGCCCAAGGTTTCCACCGACATCTGGCGCTGCATGCGCTACCGGCTCAAAATCGCGGCGCGGCGCCGGTTCCCAGCCCATCGCGTCCAGCTGCAAAGTGCCTGATGGCCGACGGGCCGGAACTTGCAGTCGTGGTGATAGGTTTTCGGGCTCCGACCGATCTGGTCGCGGCGGTCAGGTCGGTGCTCGGCCAGAACATCCCGCTCGAGGTGGTGGTCGTGAATTCCGGCGGCGGGAATGCCCAGGCGCTTCTGGCCAATGCCGGACTCGACGTGCCAGTCATCGAGTGCGAAGAAAGGCTCTTTGCCGGGGCCGCGAGAAATCGCGGCATAGCGGCGACGAAAGCTCCTTTCATCGCCTTTCTCGCGGATGATTGCCTGGCATGCCCGCGATGGGCAGAGGTCCGGCTGCGCCATCACCGGGAAGGCGTCGCGGCCGTGGCAAGCGCCATCGCCAACAGTCATCCGCGCAATCTGGTCGCGTGCGCGGCCCATCTCGTTACCTATATGCGGCGCCTGCCAGGTCTTCCCGCTCATAAGGCACTTCGCTACGGTGTTTCTTTCGACCGAAAATTGTTCGATCGGTATGGGCTATTCGACGAACAAATGGCGACGGGAGAAGACACGGAATTCCTGGAAAGGCTGCCGAAGGCGATAGTGCCGCTATGGGAGCCGGCGGTGCTTACCGTCCATCGCAACGAGACACGGCTGATCCGAGTGATTGTCGACCAGTATCTGCGCGGATACCGATATGGGACCTACCTCAAATCCGTTGGGCACCGAAAGCCATTGCGGATTTTCAAAGGGGTGTTTCGGGACCGGCGCAATGTCGGCAAGTTCGCAAAAGAAGGCCTGGCCGAAGAGGATAGACGTTTCGCGATGTTATCGCTGCCGATCGTATGGGCGGCATTGTTCGCAAAATCGCTGGGGGCAGCCGTCGGCGTAACGCATGGCGATAGGACAGGCACGCGGCCATGATCACCATGGAGATGAAGCAGCCGCGCCGGCGGCGCGGTCGATGGCTTTGGTCGCGGCAAAGGATCGTCGCCATTTTCAGTTATCGCTACGATGCGCATCTGGTGCCAGACCTCCTCGCCAATCTCGACGCAATCGTCGATGGCTGGATCGCCTATGACGATCGCTCGGCGGATGCGGTCTTCAGCAATGAACCGCAGAGGCGGCGCGCGCTTGTTGCCGCGGCCTATGAGGCGGGTGCCGATTGGCTTTTGGCGATCGATCCGGACGAAAGGCTGGAAGATGCCGTGGCCAGCCGGATCGGCCAACTGACCAGCGGGTCGAGGCGCAATGCCTGGGGATTTCGCCTAAGGGAGATGTATACGCCGGCAAGCTATCGCATCGACGGCGTCTGGGGCCAAAAGATGCAGCACAGGCTTTTCCCCGCCTATCACCCGGATCTGAGCCGGTCGCAAGGGCCGCATGACGCCTGGTTCCCCGAACATCTGCGCTTCAAGCTTCGGGACAGCGGCCTTAACCTTTATCATTTGAAGATGATCGAGCCGAAACGGCGCGCGGCACGTCGCGACCTCTACAATCATCTCGATCCGGAGCAGCGTTTGCAGCAGATCGGCTACGACTATCTGACGGACGAGTCGGGAGCGGTTCTGGAAGCGATACCGGCCGGGCGAGACTACTTTCCCGCCCATGTCGACGACGGCGGGCTTTGGATGGCTGAGGTGTCCGCCGACCGGCGGAGCTGAAGGACGCTCTCTGGGGACGGCGGAACCAGCCGCTGTCGCGCGGCTTATTTACGGACCAGTTCCGTGGAGTTACCATGCTGCAACGAGCACAATCGTCCTTCGGCCGCCTGGCGGGTGGTCTGGAAATACAAGGGAACGGCGCGCAGAGTTCCGCCGAGCGCGCCGCGCTCAGCTATGTCAGCGATGCCGATCCGGGCATCCGGCGCCTGAGAAAAGGCAAGGGATTTTCCTATGTCGGCCCGAACGGGAGTGCGGTCACCGCGGCGACGCTCGACCGTATCAAGGCGATCGTCATTCCGCCGGCGTGGACGGATGTATGGATCTCGCCCGACCCGAACGGCCATATCCAGGCGACCGGCCGGGATCAGCGCGGACGCAAGCAGTACCGCTATCATCCGCAGTGGACCGAGGAACGGGACGGCGTCAAATACTCCAGCCTCGTTGCTTTCGCGGAAAGCCTGCCCTCCTTGAGGCGCCAGGTCGATGCCGATCTGCGCCGTCATGGACTGCCACTGGAGCGCGTTGTCGCCTCTGTCGTCTGGCTGCTCGACAACACCATGATCCGTGTCGGCAATGCCGCCTATGCCCGCGACAACAAGAGTTTCGGCCTGACCACGCTGCGCGACCGCCATGTCGAAATCACTGGTTCCAGCCTGCGCTTCTCCTTCATGGGCAAGTCCGGCAAGGAATGGAAGCTGAAGCTCGTCGACCGACGCATCGCCAAGATCGTGCGCGGCGCGCAGGACCTGCCTGGCCAGAAGCTGTTTCAGTATCTTGATGACGAGGGAACACGCCGGCCGCTGCGGTCGGAGGACGTCAACCGCTATATTCGCGAGGCATCTGGCCCGGAGTTCAGCTCCAAGCATTTTCGCACCTGGGGCGGCACCATCCATGCGGCATCCCTGTTCGCGCAGGCGGAGTTGCCCGAGAGCATCACCCAGAAAAACCGCGTGATGAACAGTATCGTCGACAAGGTCGCCGAACGACTCGGCAATACGCGAGCCGTCTGCCGCCGGTGCTATATCCATCCGCTCGTATTCGAGGCGTGGGCCGAAGGGAAGCTGCTCGGCGAAATGGCCGAAGCCAACAAACGAAAGCGCCTTATACCGGGCCTCGACGAGGAGGAGACGCTGGTGCTGAGATGGCTGCAGGCGCGCGAAGCCTGACCACACCCGGGTGACAGTGTAAACCCGTGATCGCCCTACAACTTTTTTGTCGACCATGTGTCGGGAAGGGTCTTACTGTTGCGTCCTTTGATACGGAAAGGACGCGCCATGCTTTATGCCATTCTCTGCTATGCCTCCGAAGACGTCGTCTGCTCCTGGAGCAAGGAACAGGACGAGGACGTCATGGCAAAGCTCCTCAACGTACAGGACAAATACGCCAGGGCAGGCCGGCTGGGGCCGGTGGCGCGCCTGCTGCCGACCACAGCCGCGACGACGCTTCGCAAGGTCAAGGGCGAATCGGTGGTGCTCGACGGCCCGTTCGCCGAGACCAAGGAGCAGTTCCTCGGCTTCTACACGCTCGAATGCAATCACCTGGACGAAGCCGTCGAGTTCGCCCGCGAACTCTCCGAGGTCAATCCGAGCGGTGGTTCCTACGAGATCAGGCCGATCTCGGTCTTCAATCCGACAAAGGTTCCCGCATGACCGAACTTGCCTGGATCAGCAACGCGATCAGCACCGCCCGTCCGCAGGCGATGGGCGCGCTGCTGCGCTATTTCCGCGACCTCGACGCCGCAGAAGAAGCTTTCCAGGATGCGTGCCTGAGGGCGCTGAAGAACTGGCCGAAAAACGGGCCGCCGCGCGATCCGGCGGCCTGGCTGATCTTCGTCGGCCGCAACAGCGGCATCGACGCGGTGCGCAAGCGCGCCAAGCAGGCGCCGATGCCGGAAGAGGACCAGATCTCCGATCTCGAGGATGCCGAAGGCGATATGGCCGAGCGGCTCGACGGCGCGCATTATCGCGACGACATCCTGCGGCTCCTGTTCATCTGCTGCCATCCGGACCTGCCGGCGACGCAGCAGATCGCGGTCGCGCTGCGCATCGTCTCCGGCCTGACCGTCAAGCAGATCGCGCGGGCCTTTCTCGTCGGCGAGAGCGCCATGGAGCAGCGCATCACCCGGGCCAAGGCGCGCATCGCCGATGCCGGCGTGCCGTTCGAGACGCCAGGCGCGGTCGAGCGTTCCGAGCGCTTGGCGGCGGTCGCGGCCATGATCTATCTGATCTTCAACGAGGGCTATTCGACCAATGGCGGCGAGGCGCCGGCCCGCGCGCCGCTCTGCGAGGAGGCGATCCGGCTCGCCCGGCTGCTGCTCAGGCTGTTTCAGCAGGAACCGGAGATCATGGGGCTGACGGCGCTGCTGCTTCTCCAGCATGCGCGCGCGCCGGCGCGCTTCGACGCGCATGGCGAGATCGTGCTGCTCGAGGATCAGGACCGGTCGCTCTGGAGCCGCAAGATGATCGACGAGGGCCTTGCCCTGGTCGACAAGGCGCTGCGTCATCGCAAGCCTGGCCCATACCAGGTGCAGGCGGCGATCGCGGCATTGCATGCGCGGGCGGCAAAACCCGAGGATACGGACTGGACTGAGATCGACCTGCTCTACGGCCTGCTCGAGCAGATGCAGCCGTCGCCGGTGGTGACGCTGAACCGCGCGGTTGCGGTGAGCAAGGTGCGCGGCCCCGAAGCGGCGCTGGCAATGATCGAGCCGCTGGAAGATCGGCTGGCAGGCTATTTCCACTTCTTCGGCCTGAAGGGCGGCCTGCTGATGCAGCTTGGCCGCAGCGAGGAGGCGCGCGTGGCCTTCGACCGCGCGATCGCTTTAGCCAATACCGCCGCCGAAGCCGCTCATATCCGCATGCATATCGACCGGCTGATCAAGGAAAGCACCGAGACGTCGCAGGCCAAGAAGGCGCGCTGATCCCACTTTCACTGCTGGCCCAATTTTGCGCGCCGGGGTTGGACCATCCCGGGGTGGCGGTTTTTCCCTGAAACGAGTAATGCCACGCCATGAAAGCGCCGTCGTGCCTCAGGGCGGCGACAAGACGTGGCGCAAGGCTTCGACGCTCGCCATATCCAAGGCGAGATCTGAAAAGGAACAAACATGACGATTGCGAAGGAAACGGCCTCACTTCTGGAGAAACTTGGCGTCGCCAAGGATACGCTTTCCGGCGGCGACCTCATCGTGCGCAGCCCGGTGACGGGCGAGCAGATCGCGGCACTGAAGTCGATCTCGGCGGTCGATGCCGGCAAGGCTATCGATGCCGCGCACAAGGCCTTCCAGGCCTGGCGGCTGGTGCCGGGGCCGAAGCGGGGCGAGCTGGTGCGCCTGCTCGGCGAGGAGTTGCGTGCTCACAAGGCGGAGCTCGGCCGGCTGGTGTCGATCGAGGTCGGCAAGATCCCGTCCGAGGGCCTCGGCGAAGTGCAGGAGATGATCGACATCTGCGATTTCGCGGTCGGTCTTTCGCGCCAGCTCTACGGCCTGACCATCGCCACCGAGCGCCCTGGACACCGCATGATGGAAACCTGGCATCCGCTCGGCGTCGTCGGCGTGATCTCGGCCTTCAACTTCCCCGTCGCGGTGTGGTCGTGGAACGCGGCACTTGCATTCGTGTGCGGTGACGCGGTGGTGTGGAAGCCGTCGGAAAAGACGCCGCTGACGGCGCTTGCCTGCGGGGCGATCTTCGAGCGCGCCGCCAGGCGTTTCGGCGCCGATACGCCGGAAGGACTACTCCAGGTGCTGATCGGCGACCGCGCCGTCGGCGAGGTGCTGGTCGACCATCCGAAGGTGCCGCTGGTCTCGGCCACGGGCTCGACCCGCATGGGCCGCGAGGTCGGTCCGCGGCTGGCCAAGCGTTTTGCACGCGCGGTGCTCGAGCTCGGCGGCAACAACGCCGGCATCGTCTGCCCGAGCGCCGATCTCGACATGGCGCTGCGCGCCATTGCGTTCGGCGCCATGGGCACCGCCGGCCAGCGCTGCACGACGCTCAGGCGTTTGTTCGTGCATGAGAGCGTCTATGACGCGCTGCTGCCGCGCCTGAAGAAGGCCTATCAGAGCGTTTCGGTCGGCAATCCTCTGGAGACCTCGGCGCTGGTCGGTCCGCTGATCGACAAGGCCGCCTTCGACAATATGCAGAAGGCATTGAAACAAGCGGAAGCGCATGGCGGCAAGGTGACCGGCGGCACGCGGTTCGAGAACGGCCATCCCGAGGCCTACTATGTGCATCCGGCGCTCGTCGAAATGCCGAAGCAGGTCTCGCCGGTGACGGAAGAGACCTTCGCGCCGATCCTCTATGTGATGAAATATGCCGATTTCGAGGAGGCGCTCGACCTGCACAATGCGGTCGGCGCCGGCCTGTCGTCCTCGATCTTCACACGCGACCTGCAGGAATCGGAGCGCTTTCTCGGCGTCGACGGTTCGGACTGCGGCATCGCCAATGTCAATATCGGCACGTCGGGCGCCGAGATCGGCGGCGCATTCGGCGGCGAGAAGGAAACCGGCGGCGGCCGCGAGAGCGGCTCGGACGCCTGGAAGGCCTATATGCGGCGCGCCACCAACACGGTGAACTTCTCCAAGGCGCTGCCTTTGGCGCAAGGCGTGTCGTTCGACATCGACTGAGGACATTGAGCGGTTCACCGTTTCACGGAAACGGCAAACCGCCCTATCTCTTTGATTTGACAATTCCGGACGGAAAACCGTTTCGCAATATCCTGGAATTGCTCTGAGCGCCGCGTCATCGTCGAAGCGGCTCAACGGCGCGTCTCTTTGCGCGCCGTCACGGCAAGCTCGGAGCAGGCGCCGCGGCGCTCAGCCTTCGCTCGCGCCGGAAAAACACGCCTCGAAGGCTGCGTCGACGATCGCGAGCTTGGCTGCCTGAACGGCCATATACTCGTCGAAGAACTGCCGCGACACCCACATGACGGAATGTCCGCGCTGCCCGACCCAGCCGATGCTGCCGAGCGCCTCGGCGTCGCGGAGCTTGCGCGCCAGATGCGTGCGCGACAGTTTCAGCCAATGCGCGAATTCGCTGATCGAAATGACGCCGGTCGGAATCTTCTCGAGGCTGGCGTCCTCCGGATCGATACCCGACATCAGCCAGTCCATGACGATGCCGCCGTTGTTGAGCCAGATGAACAACGAGAAGGTTTGCTGGGGTTCCCGCACCGGAATGGATGCGAGCAATCCGTCGCAGATCAATGGCTGCAGCTTGGCCAGCATATCGGGGTGTTCGAGGAAAGTCGTCAGCCGGGCTCCGCCATCGATGCGGTCGAGCGTTCGCAAATGGGCATGTATCCAGCCGGTAAAGGTCTCGATTGTGGCCGCGGTCACCCGCAAGGGATGAGCCCGGCCATCGCCACGCGATGAAATGTATTCGGCGACGTTGTAATGGAGCATTTCCTTGACGAACGCTTCGGCGGTGTTGCGGCTGGCGACTGAGTTGCGGCGCACGACCTCGATGAAACGCGCTACGGTCATTTCGGTGCGGCGGTCATCGGGGTCGCGCCTGAAATGCAGCGCAAGTCCGACATGGCCGAGCAGCCAGCGCTGCTGGGTGGCAAAAACGGCGGCAAGGCGCGGGCTGGTTTCGTAGATATGGATGAGCGCGCGCGACTGCTCCTTGACACCGCGCAGAGCTGCCGGATGACTGGCGATTTCTTCGGCGCTCAAGGGCATTTCCTGCGGCACTCCATTCAATTCGAAGCAACGACCAAAGAAGATTCCCCGCCTTCCACGGTCGTGTCCAGTTACCCATTGGAACAACAGCTGATGTTTCGGCGCGTTCTTGCTAACCCTTTGCATCGATTCGAAAAACCCGGATAATAATCCGCTCGACGGTCTAGCGTTCAATGGGCGGCCTCTTCGCCGAATCGGCGAAGTAGCATCGACGCTTGGGCTTCGTGAGTGGACAGGTCGGCAACGTCCAAAACCGGTCTTTGCAACCTGCTGGCGGCGACCTATCCTGGAGGCTTGAAATCCGTTGCCTCTAGGCCGCCGCCGAGTGAAGCCATGCCGAGAACGATCCGGACGCTGACCGCCAGCGAGGTGGAAACGCTCGTCGAGTGGGCGGCGGGGGAGGGATGGAATCCGGGCATCGGCGATGCCGCCGCGCTCAGGGCCGCCGATCCGGCAGGATTTGTCGGTGCCATCGCCGGCGGCGAGATGGTGGCCGGCATCTCGGCCGTCGCCTATGGCGCGGAGTTCGGTTTCATCGGCCTCTATATCTGCCGGCCCGATCGGCGCGGTGAAGGCCATGGCAAGGCGGTCTGGGATGCCGGCATGGCTCGGCTCGGCGACCGCATTGTCGGCCTCGACGGCGTAGCCGAGCAGCGGGCCAACTACCAACACAAAGGGTTCGTGCCGGCTTATGAGACCGTCCGCTTCAGCGGTCGTCCGGCGGGACTGACCGGGGGGCGGGAAATCCGGTCCGTTGAGGCCGCCGAGACAGCCGAGATCCTGGCCTATGACCGCCAGTGCTTTCCGGCGCCTCGGGAGGCCTTCCTGCGGGAATGGCTGCGGCCGCCCCGGATCGCGATGATGTCCACTGGCTCGACCGGCCTTGCCGGCTACGGCGTGGCGCGCCGATGCCGCGAAGGTTTCAAGGTCGGTCCGCTGTTCGCGGATGACATGGAAACAGCTCTGGCTTTGATGGTGGAACTGACGGGAAGGACGGCGGGCGAAGCCTTGCATATCGACGTGCCGGCCACTCAGATCGGCTTTACCGCCGTGCTTCAGGCTGTCGGCATGGTCCCCGGTTTCACGACGACCCGCATGTACCGCGGCGGGAAACCAGGCAATGCGCCGTCGAAGGTTTTCGGCATCACGACGCTGGAGCTGGGGTGATCGCGAAGCGAATGGCTTCGGTCCTGTGATCATTGATTGTCGGGCTTGGCGCATGCGAGATGTCTCTCCGACGTGGTTCGGATGCCGGACTGTGTCTCGCCGCAACGCTCATCGCACAGCGGAGGTTGTCGAATGGCTGGAAGAACCGTCCTGATCGCGGGCGGCGCCGGGGGAATGGGTCTTGCGACGGGGCTGCGCCTGGCGGCTGACGACGAGCGGATCGTGCTCGCCGACCTTCCCGGCGCGAAACTCGACGAGGCCGTGTCAAAGATTGCTGCGACCGGTGCGAACGCGATCGGTCTGCGGCTCGACGTCCGTTCCGTCGCCGCCTGCCGGGGGGTTGTGGACCAGGCGCGCGAGTGGGGAGGCGGCCTGGACATTCTCGTCAACGCCGCCGGCGTCTGGCTCGAGGGAGCGGCAAGCGAGGTCCGCGAAGAGCAATGGGACCTGGTGCTGGATGTCAATCTCAAAGGCGCCTTTTTCCTGATCTCGGCCGCCATTCCGCACCTGTCGGCGGCGCAGGGCGTTATCATCAATATCGCCTCCGACGCGGGCATCGTCGGCAACAGCGGCGCGGCGGTCTATTGCGCCTCCAAAGGCGGGCTGGTGCTGCTGACCAAGGCTCTCGCCCTGGAGCTTGCGCCGCACGGCATCAGGGTCAACGCCGTCTGTCCTGGCGACACGGCGACGCCGATGATCGAGTATCAGGCAAGGACCTATGGCGGAGATGACCCGGACGGCTACAAGCGCCGGCTCCTTGGGCACTACCCGCAAGGGGAAAGAGCACGGTTCATCGGCGTGGAAGAGATCGCCTCCTTCATCCATTATCTTTGCCAGCCCGGCGCGGCGCCGATCACCGGGGCCGCGCTTTCGATCGATTTCGGCATCAGCGCCGGATACTGACTCGCGGCATTGGCGTCATCGCCTTGGAGGGCTCATGACCACGTTTCGCAAATCCCGCACGGCGCTGGTGACCGGCGCGGGCGCCGCCGACGGCATCGGCGCCGCGGTGGCGCGTGCGCTCGGAGACGCCGGGCTTGCGGTCGCGATCACCGCCTCGTCGCATCGCGTCGAGCAGCGCGCCGAAGAGCTGCGGGCGGAGGGGCTCGACGTTCGTGCGGTGGTGGCCGATCTGACGCGTGCAGCGGATGTCGAGCGGCTCTGCTCGGAGGTCGGCGAAATCGATATCCTCGTCAACAATGCCGGGATGGGAACAGTCGCCCAGCCGGCGCTGCAGCGGCGATTTCTCGATCTCAGCGAGAGCGACTGGGACCGCGGCATCGATGTCAGCCTGAAGACCACATTCCTTGCCACACGCGCATTTCTGGCCGGCATGGTCCGACGCGGTCATGGACGCGTGGTGAACATGGCCTCGGTCACCGGCCCTTACGTCTCCAACGAAGGCGAGGCCGCTTATTCCGCCGCCAAGGCAGGCATGGTCGGGCTGACGCATGCGCTTGCGCTGGAGGTCGGCCGCAGCGGCGTCACCGTGAACGCCGTGGCGCCGGGCTGGATCGCGACGGGCGCCTCGACACCGGAAGAGCTCGTCGCCGCGCAAAACACGCCGCTTGGACGCGCCGGCGCTCCGGAAGAGGTCGCCGCGGCTGTGCTGTTCCTGGCGTCCGACGGCGCCAGCTATGTCAACGGAGCCGTCCTCGTCGTGGATGGCGGCAACATCCTTCAGGAGCGCAAGGGCTAGACTAACCGCGAAGGTCAACCGTCGGCCGCCGCCATCGGTCGCTACTTGTTCGTGTCGGCAATCGCGTCCGGCACCACCACCAGCTTGCCGACGAAGTCTTTGGCCATGAAGTCGGTCTGGGCGCGGTGGAAGTCCGACAGCTTGTAGACGCCGCCGACCAGCGGGCGGATTTTCTTCTCCTCGATGTAGCGCACGATGCGGCGGAAATCGGCCCTGGTGCCCTGGCTCGATCCGTGCAGCTGAAGCTGCTTGAGATACATGGTGCGCAGGTCCAACTGCACCACCGGCCCCGCGATGGCGCCTGCGGTGGTGTAGCGTCCCTCGGGCCGCAGGATGCGCAGCAGATCATTGAAAATGGCGCCGCCGACAAGGTCGGCAACCACGTCGATGGGTTGGCCAGCGGTCGCTTCGTTGACGGCGGCAGGCAGGTCGGCCACGCCGCGCGTGACCACTTTCTCGGCGCCGATGTCGAGCACCGCTTGCTCCTTGCCCTTGCCGACCACGGCATAGGGAATGGCGCCACGCGCCCGCGCCAGCTGCACGATGCCGGAGCCGACACCGCCGGAGGCGCCGGTGACCAGCACCCGTTCGCCGGCCTTCAGGCCTGCACGTTCCAGCATCTGCTCGCCGGTGAGATAGGCGCAGCAGAAGGTGGCGAGCTCGACATCGCTCAAATCGGTATCGACGACATGCGCGTTCTCGGCCGGCAGCGCCTGGTATTCGGCATAGCCGCCGTCACGGCCGTGGCCCATATAGTCGATGTCGGCAAGCGAATCGTCGTCACGGTTGTAGATGGAGAAGTCGACCATGACGCGTTCGCCGATGCGCTCGGCGGGTACGCCGTCACCGACGGCGACGATGGTGCCCACCGTATCCGTGCCCTGGATGCGAGGAAAGGTCAGCGTGTTGCCTTGCCGGCGCCAGGTCGATACCGCGGCCGCATCTTCTTCCGTACCATAGGCGCCCTGGCGCACCCAGACGTCGGTGTTGTTCATGCCGCAGGCGCTGACCTTGACCAGCACCTCGCCGGCAGCCGGCGACGGCACCTTCACATCGGTGCGGTAGACGAGTTTTTCCAGGCCGCCGTGGCCGGTGAGCTGCACGGCGGCCATCGTGGCGGGGACGGTTCTGGTCATGGCATTCATGTCGCTCTGTTCCTTTGCTTTCACGCAACTCCGGACGGAAAACCGTTCACACCTTTCCTGGATTGCTTCAGAGGCTGGCAAACACGCTGTTCACGGCGTCGGCGGTCTTGGCGACGATGGTGTCGGCCTCCTCGCGCGTCAGGCAAAGCGGCGGCGCGAAGCCGAGGATGTCGCCCTGCGGCATGGCGCGGCCGATGACGCCGCTTGCCGCGAGCGTCGTGGCGATCTGCGGGCCCACTTTGAGCGCCGGATCGAAGAAGACGCGATCGTCGCGATCCCTGACGAACTCGACCGCAGCCAGCATGCCGTCGCCGCGGACCTCGCCGACGTTTCTGTGGCCGCCGACGGCCTTGGTTAGCTCGGCGCGGAAATAAGCGCCGGTCTCGCCGGCATTTCTCACCAGATCCATCTCGTCGATCAGTTCGAGATTGGCGACGCCCGCGGCGACGCAGATGGGATGCGCCGAATAGGTCCAGCCGTGGCCCAGCGAGCCGAGCTTGTCGGAACCCCTGACCAGCACCTGCCAGACCTTGTCGGAGACGATGACGCCGGAAAGCGGCGCATAGGCAGACGTCAGCCCCTTGGCGATGGTGATCAGGTCCGGCTTGATGCCGTAATGGTCGGAGCCGAACATGGTGCCGAGACGGCCGAAGCCGGTCACCACCTCGTCGGCGACAAGCAGCACGTCGTATTTGTTCAGCACCGCCTGGATCTTTTCCCAATAGCCGGCGGGCGGCGGCACGATGCCGCCGGTGCCGAGGATCGGCTCGCCGATAAAGGCCGCGACCGTCTCCGGGCCCTCGGCGAGGATCATCTCCTCGAGCTTGTCGGCGCAATATTGCGAAAACTGCTCCTCGCTCATCGAGCGGTCGTCGCGGCGGAAGTAATAGGGGGCCTCGGTGTGCATGATCGGCGCGCGCGGCAGGTCGAAGGCGTTGTGAAACAGCTCGAGCCCGGTCAGCGATCCGGTCATGACGCCGGAGCCGTGATAGCCGCGCCAGCGCGAGATGATCTTCTTCTTCTCCGGCCGACCGAGAACGTTGTTGTAATACCAGATCAGCTTGATGTTGGTCTCGTTGGCGTCGGAGCCGGAGAGGCCGAAATAGACCCTCGACATGCCCTTCGGCGCGCGGTCGATGATCATCTTGGCGAGCGTAATCGAGGCCTCGGTGCCGTGCCCGACATAGGCGTGGTAATAAGCTAGGTTCTTGGCCTGATCGGCAATGGCATTGGCGATCTTCTGGCGGCCATAGCCGACATTGACGCAATAGAGCCCGGCAAAGGCATCGATGCTCTTCTTGCCGGTGTTGTCCCAGACGGTGACGCCTTCGCCGCCGGCCATGATGCGCGCCGGGGACTCGCCCCGCGCATGCGTGCCCATATGCGTCGAGGGATGGAAGAAGTGGTCGCGATCCCAGGCCGAAAGTTCGTTGGACTGTTCGAGCATCTTTTTTCTCCTTGCAGGGAATTCTTCCGGCGTGCGCTAGGCGACGTCCAGACAAAGGTATTTCAGATCGGTGAAGGCTTCGAGGCCATGGCGCGAGCCTTCGCGGCCGATGCCGGACTGCTTGACTCCGCCGAACGGGATCGGCGCGCCGGTGATCTTCACCCGGTTGATCGCGACCATACCGTATTCCAGCGCGCGACCCATGCGCGCCTGGCGCGCGCCGTTCTCGGTCACGACATAGGCGACGAGGCCATATTCGGTAGCGTTGGCGCGGGCGACGACTTCCGCTTCCTCGTCGAACGGGGTGACGGCGGCGACCGGGCCGAAGGTTTCCTCATGCATGATCAGCGCCTCGTCCGGCACATCGACGAGCAGCGTTGGCTGATAGAACAGCGGCCCGGCCGCATGGCGCTTGCCGCCGATGAGGCAGCGCGCGCCGCGAGCCAGCGCGTCTGCGACCTGCTCCTCCACCTTCTTGACGGCGCGCTCATGCATCAGCGGGCCGATATCGGCGTCGGGTGAAAGCCCGTTGCCGGTGCGCAGGCGCTCGATGCAACGGGCGAAGGCGGCGCAGAAGCGGTCATAGATCTGGCGCTGCACATAGATGCGGTTGGCGGCAAGACAATCCTGGCCGGAGGTGGCGAATTTGGCGTCGAGGGCGATCGTCACCGCCTTTTCGATATCGGCATCACCGAAGACGATCAGCGGCGCATGGCCGCCGAGCTCCATGACCAGCCGCTTCATCGTCGGCGCGCTCTGCGCGGCAATCAGCCGGCCGACGTCGGTCGAACCGGTGAAGCTCATGGCGCGCACCCGGGCGTCAGCGCACATCGCGCCGACGATGGTGCGCGCATCCCCGGTGACAACGTTGAAGACGCCGGCGGGCAGGCCGGCACGCTCGCCGAGCTCGGCCAGCGCCAGCGCCGAAAGCGGCGTTTCCGAGGACGGATGCGCCACCACGGTGCAGCCGGCGGCAAGCGCCGCAGCGGCCTTGCGGGTGAGCATGGCCGACGGAAAGTTCCATGGGGTGACGACGCCGACGACGCCGAGCGGCTCGCGGCTAACGGTCATCTGAGCATTCGGCAGATGGCTGGTGACGCTTTCGGCATTGAGGCGCTTTGCTTCCTCGGCATACCACTCGACGAAGGAGGCGGCGTAGTCGATCTCGCCCAGCGATTCCTTTAGCGGCTTGCCCTGTTCAAGCGTCATCAGCAGCGCCAGGTCGTCC
>NZ_RZSF01000800.1:0-390 GCF_004023325.1 Mesorhizobium sp. M1A.F.Ca.ET.072.01.1.1
GCTCAAGGATGTTGTGGACGCCATGGCCACGGAAGGACTGCGCGTCTTGGGCGTCGCGCGTTCCAGCCATGCTGGCGATCAACTGCCGGACAAGCAGACTGAATTCGAATTTGAATTCTTGGGTCTCGTCGGGCTTGCCGATCCTCTGCGAGCGGAGGTTCCGGACGCGGTGAGCAATTGCCGCTCCGCCGGCATCAGAGTGATCATGATCACCGGGGACTATCCCGCGACAGCCAGAGCTAGCGCCCGCGGGGCCGGGCTCGACTTCAACGATGTCGTCACCGGCGAAGAGCTCAAGGCGCAGGATGACGCAGCCCTGTCGGCGCGCGTGAAGACCGCAACGGTGTTCGCGCGGATCATGCCCGAGCAGAAACTGGCAATCGTCAGAGC
>NZ_RZSF01000801.1:0-390 GCF_004023325.1 Mesorhizobium sp. M1A.F.Ca.ET.072.01.1.1
CCCGATGATGACGGTCTTTGAGCCCGATCCAGCGCTTTGACAGGAGCGGTCTTTCTCAAACGCACATCTGGAGGGCTGGCTCGGGGAATTGGTGCTGCCCTGCGCGCATGGAGCCAGGCTTCAACCTCGGCCAAATCCCACACGACGCAACGGGGGGTAAGAGCGAAACGTCGCGGAAATTGCCCGCGCTGCTCCATTTCATAGATTGTGCTGTCAGCCAGAGGGACGATTTCACGTAGCTCCTTACGGCGGATCGTCCGCTTTATTGTAGCCTCCCTGGGATCAGTCATGGCGGCCTACCTTTCCTCGTGTCGCAGAACGATTGCTGCCGATAGCTGGCGAGGATGGAAAGGGCGAAAGTCGATAAGCGTATGTTGGGCGGTGTTTTCG
>NZ_RZSF01000802.1:0-388 GCF_004023325.1 Mesorhizobium sp. M1A.F.Ca.ET.072.01.1.1
CGCTGGAGAACGTGCCGCATCTGGCCGATGTCGAGCAACTGATCCGCATCCTCGGCAATCACGGTGTCGACTATTCCGTCAACGGCAGGCGCGAGAAGCAGCAGGAAGGCTATTCGCGCACCATCAACTTCTCCGCCCGCAACATCGTCGATACCACGGCTCCCTATGAGCTGGTGTCGAAGATGCGCGCCTCGTTCTGGGTGATCGGGCCGCTCTTGGCCCGCATGGGCGAGGCCAAAGTGTCGCTGCCTGGCGGCTGCGCCATCGGCACGCGCCCGGTCGACCTGTTCCTCGAAGGCCTGCAGGCGCTCGGCGCCGATCTCGACGTCGACACCGGCTATGTCATCGCCAAGACCAAGAACGGCCGCCTCGTCGGCAACCGCTATGT
>NZ_RZSF01000803.1:0-387 GCF_004023325.1 Mesorhizobium sp. M1A.F.Ca.ET.072.01.1.1
GCATGCGCTGCTGCCCGGCCGCTCCTACATCCTGCGCACCGAAACCGACCAGGTGAGCGCCACCGTCACCGAGCTGAAGTACCGCGTCAACGTCAACGACTTCGCCCACGAGGCGGCGAAGTCGCTGGAGATGAACGAGGTCGGCATCTGCAATCTCTCGACGCGCTCGCCGATCGCCTTCGACAATTTCGCCGAGAACCGCACCACCGGCGCCTTCATCCTGATCGACCGCATCAGCAATGCCACGGTCGGCGCCGGCATGATCCTGCATTCGCTGCGCCGCGCCGAAAACATCCATTGGCAGTCGCTCGATGTCGGCAAGCGCGGCCGTTCCGACCTGAAGAACCAGCGCCCGGCCGTGTTCTGGTTCACCGGCCTTTCCGGCTC
>NZ_RZSF01000804.1:0-387 GCF_004023325.1 Mesorhizobium sp. M1A.F.Ca.ET.072.01.1.1
AGATCGATTTGTGGATGCCGGCTGGCTGCCAGCCGCAAGCCTTCGGCAACCGAGTACAGGGCGTCTTCGAGTATCCTCAACTGCAGGGGGTCGCCCGTTTCGGTAACAAGCGGCTGCCTCAGGCTGATACGCAGCAACAGCAAATCGGTGGAAAATACGTGACCTAGGAACACGTTTTCATAGGTACCAGCACACTGATACCCCGGCCTCGGCTTCCCGTACGAGAACTCAATCTTATAGGGTCGGCTGTGTGACAAGTGCGGCTGCTCGTCGACCGAGGCGCGTCCGCACTGGTTGCATATCCAGAACCCGCTGCGACCGTCCGACGTCTCCTGTCCCTTGTTGACGGTCACCAACTGGCGGTCAGTGGTGACTACGTACATGAGG
>NZ_RZSF01000805.1:0-387 GCF_004023325.1 Mesorhizobium sp. M1A.F.Ca.ET.072.01.1.1
GCCATCATATGGCATTGCTCGATCTCGGGGACTGCCTGCACGGATCGATTGAAGGCGTCGAGCGCGGCCGAGCGGGTGTCCGACAATTTCACCTGGACGAACGCGACGTGGCCTTCTCCCATGCGCTCGCGATCGATGATCGCCTGGTAACCCCTGATGTAACCGTCCTTCTCCAGGCGCTTGACGCGCGCCTGTACCGGCGTCTTCGACAGGCCGACCTTGCCGGCCAGCTCAGACATGGAAAGCCGCCCGTCGCGCGCCAGCGCCGACAGGATGTTGCGGTCAATGCGGTCCAATTGGTCTTCTGTCATCGAATTGGCAATCGAATTGGCAAGAATACTGGGCAAATCATAGTCCAATCGAACCGGAATGTCGATTTCTTTGGAC
>NZ_RZSF01000806.1:0-387 GCF_004023325.1 Mesorhizobium sp. M1A.F.Ca.ET.072.01.1.1
GTCGATGATCTGCCGTTCTCCGTCCAGCAGCCCGCGGTAGAGCAGGGCCCAACCCGATTTCACGATGAATATTGTGTCGTCGTCATCATCCTGGCGGCACAGGACCGAGTGGGGTTTGTAGATCTTGGCGGTGCCGAGAAAATCATTGTTCGCCCACTCGTTCTTGGACGATGTTTCCCCCGAATGATGTGACCCTATGAACTGCGACAGCGTCTGCATGGAGACCCGCGAGTTTGTTTCAATTTATGCACAACCTACAATAGTTGCTTTCAAAAGGCCAGCTGTACACAACTTTGTGTGTTCTGGCCTTGCCGATGCATCGTGCCCCACCCGCCGCGCAAATCAGCCAATTGCATCAACGCTGCGCCGAACTTCAAAGTTCCGCAT
>NZ_RZSF01000807.1:0-387 GCF_004023325.1 Mesorhizobium sp. M1A.F.Ca.ET.072.01.1.1
GTCTCATCGTCGTGGCGCATGAAGGCACCACCGGCGATCGGCTTGCCGTCCCGCAGCAGCAGCAGGAAATTGCCCGAAGGCGGGCTGAAGGCCTCCGGCGGATATTTGTTCAGCTCAGCTCTCGCCCCTTCAGCGTTGAAAAAGGTGCCGTAACGGCTGTCATATTCGAACAGCAACTCCTCCAGAAGCGGGGTTGCGAGCGGATCTTTGACCGATGTGTAGAAAAAACTGTCGCTCATGTCCTTGTCCTCAATTTTTTGCGTCAGGAGAGGTAGGCTTCGGCCAGGCGCACCCAGAAACGCGCTGCCGGTGGGATGATCGCATCGTTGAAATCATAATGGGGGCTGTGCAGCGGCGCGCTTTCGCCATTGCCGACGAAGAGATAGG
>NZ_RZSF01000808.1:0-387 GCF_004023325.1 Mesorhizobium sp. M1A.F.Ca.ET.072.01.1.1
GCCCCGGCAAAGCCGTCGGCCGTCGAAGACGATTTCGGTTTCGGGCCGGCCGCTCCGGCGCATGGCGAATGGCCGGCGGGCCAGCGCGAGCGCGTCGCCGAAAGACCGCAACCGGCGAACCCATGGGATTTGCCGGCGCAGGCGCCCGAGCCCCCTCCCGCGCCCCGGGTGGCCGCCAGTCCGCGACCGGTCCGCCAGCCGCCGGCGGCCCCGTCGCAGTCGCACTCGGACATGGCGCTTCGCGCCGCCTTCCTGCGCGGCATGGGCGTCGAGGAAGCCGATCTCGCCGGCCGCGACGCGATCGCCGAGATGGAGAAGTTCGGGCGCGAGTATCGGCTGATGCTGGAAGGCCTGATGCAGCTTCTGCGCAAGCGCTCGGAGGAAAAG
>NZ_RZSF01000809.1:0-386 GCF_004023325.1 Mesorhizobium sp. M1A.F.Ca.ET.072.01.1.1
CTTCAGGAAGTGATTGCGCGGGCGGCAGGTGGGCAGTGGTCAGCGCGCCTTTCCAGAATATCGCTCGCATAAACGTCCGGCGAGCGGCTCCGAGCGTACCTGCCATCGCCGGGCTCTGCGACAGCCTGAAATCTATCTCGAACCAAATCCGAATCGCTCGTTGAGTCTCGTCCCTCCCAGCGCGGTAAACCGCGCCTCGATCTCGGCATTCCAGCAAGCCTCCCACGAAGTTCGCCCGCTGGACAGGGTGAAGGTCTGCTGTCCGATTAGCTGGTTTAAGATCAGCTCAGGCTGCGGCGGCCGCTCGATCTCGCAAAACTCTACAATTCTGCGAATGGTCTCGAGCTGAACTTCGCGTCCTTGGTCGCCTATGATCTGCTCATAGC
>NZ_RZSF01000080.1:0-21810 GCF_004023325.1 Mesorhizobium sp. M1A.F.Ca.ET.072.01.1.1
ATCCCCGCCGATCGGCGCCGGAATGGGCGGCGCAGCGAGCCCGGCGCGCGCCGGCTCCGCACGCGCCGGCTTGATGCGGGTCGGGCCGAAACCGGCGAGCCATTCGAGATAGAGCGCCAGTGCGAACTGCATGGCGATGCCGGCCGCGATCAGCAGCGTGTCATAGGCGAGGCCGCCCGGATTGATCAGCCTCAGCACCTGAGCGGCCATGGCAATCAGCGTTCCGGCAACGAAGACGGGCAGCGAGCGCTTGCCGAGGATCGCCAGCGGGTTGTCGGGCTTGGCGCGGAAAAGGTTCGATACGGCCGGCAGGGCGACTATCAGATAGCTGACCGCGAGGATATGCAGCAGCCGCGGCAGCGACAGGAAGGTCTTGTCGAAGCCGCCGATCACCACCGGCAGATTGAACCAGGTGATCTGCCCCCAGAGTGGGCTGTGCACCCAGATCGCCGCGCCCACCACATAGACGCCGGCGAAACCCACCAGCCACCGATTTACGGGGATAGTGCCGCCGCGCTTGATATGCAGCATGGCGGCAAGGCCGATGTTGAACAGAAACTGCCAGGACAGCGGGTTCAAGAACCAGAGACCCGGCTCGGGATAATTCGGCGGAGCGATCTGCCAGATGCCGGCGACCAGCCACAGCAGCCCGGACACGGTCAGTGCCGCCACGGGCCTGTAGCTGACGAACAGAACGAAGGCCGGCGCCGCCAGAAGCAGCGCCGCATAGACCGGCAGGATGTTGTTGTAGCCGAGCTGATGGCCGAGGGTGACGATGCCGAAAAGCACCTCCGGCGTGTCCTTCATCAGCGGCTCGATGTTGATCATCTCCAACAGCTCCGGGCGGTGGGCGAACACGGCCGTGGCGGAAAACAGGGCGATCACCAGCATGGTGATGACGATGTGGGTGACGTAGAGCACGCCGGCGCGCCGCCACATCTTGAGGGTCGCCAGCAGCCTGCCCCCCGGCTTGAACTTGGTGCCATAGGCGAGCGCCACCGAGATGCCGGAGATCAAAACGAAGGCCTCTGCCGCATCGGAAAAGCCGAGGTTCTTGTAGGTCAGGTTTTCGAAGACGGTACCCGGCACGTGGTCGACGAAAATGGTGAGCAAGGCGAGCGCGCGCAGCACATCGATACGCGTATCGCGTTGAGAAACGGGGATGGTCATCGACAAAAGGCCTCAGAGCTGGTGTTTCATGTCCAGCAATGCGACCCCCGACGCACCGCTTCGATTCCTCCCGTTCGGGAGTGTATCGGCGCAGAAACGGCCCGAAATGCGCCGGGTTCAATCAACTTTCGCGGAGCTTGAAAACATTCCGTTTTGAAGCCGGCAAATCAGCGAAATCACCGTAGAATCAAAAGGATCTGATCATGTCCGAACATGACAGCAAAAACAGCGAGCTGCAGCGTGATCTGCCCTTTTCCTATCGTCTGATCAGACCGGAAAATGCGAGCGGCGAATGCCTTTTCGTGCTGCATGGATCGGGCGTGGACGAAGCGACACTTTTGCCGCTGGCGAGGCGGATCGCGCCGCGCGCGGTGGTTGTCGCAGCACGCGGCCGCATCCGCCAGGAGGACGGTTTTCGCTGGTTCGAGCGAATCACGCCGACCAGCTTCGAGCAGTCGAGCATCCGCGCGGAGACGGCCGCTTTCGCCCAATTCGCGGTGGAAGCCGCACGGCACCACGAGCTTGATCTCACTCGCGCGACCTTCCTGGGTTACTCAAACGGCGCCAATCTGGTTTCCACGCTGATGCTGCTTCACCCGGGCCTCGTCAGGCAGGCGGCGCTGCTCAGGGCCATGCCGGTGCTCGACGATGCGCCGGCGACCGATCTTGCCGCAACGCGAGTGCTGATCATCGCCGGCGCGGCCGACCAGACCTACGGCCCGTTCGCGCCAGCCTTGGTGACGCTCTTCAGCCAGCGCCGTGCCGAGGTCGATGCGCGCATCGTCGCCTCCGGCCACGAGTTCGGCGCCGCGGATGCCGCGATCGCCCGGCAGTGGCTTGCCGCGACCTCGACGCCGGCCGCCTGACGAGAGATAGACGGTGCTGCCGAGGCTAGCCCTGCCCCATCCGGTTCCAGGCATCCAGCCCGGCGATCTTGTAGGCTTCGGCGAGCGTCGGATAGTTGAAGGTGTTGTTGACGAAGAAGTCGACCGTGCCGCCGAGATTGATCACCGCCTGGCCGATATGGATGAGCTCGGTCGCACCCTCGCCGACGATATGGGCGCCGAGCAGGCGGCGCGTGTCGACCGAGAACAGGAGCTTCAGGAAACCTGAGTTGACGCCCATGATGTGGCCGCGCGAGGTTTCCCGGAAGCGCGCCACGCCGACCTCATAGGCGATCCCGCTCTCGCGCACCTGCTCCTCCGATTGGCCGACGGTGGAGATTTCCGGCACGGCGTAGATCCCGTAAGGGAAGGTTTCCGGCGGCGGTGGCAGCGCCACGCCGAAGGCATGGCAGGCAGCCACCCTGCCCTGCTCCATCGAGGTCGAGGCCAGACTCGGAAACCCGATGACGTCGCCGGTGGCATAGATATTGGGCGCGCTGGTCCGAAATGTCTGGGGATCGACCTTGATGCGGCCGCGGCTGTCGGCCTCGATGCCGACCACGTCGAGCCCGAGGCTGCCAAGATTGCCGCTGCGGCCGGCAGCGTAAAGCACGATTTCGGAGCGAATGGTACGGCCATCGGCAAGCGTCACTTCGGCATGATCGGGCTTGGAGGCGATTTCCTTCACCGTGCTGCCGAGGCGAATGGTCATGCCGCGGTCGCGCATCTGATGGATGAAGTCGTCGACGATTTCGCGATCGACGAAATCGAGGATGGTGTTGCGCGGCTCGACCAGCGTCACCGGCACGTCGAGCGCGGAAAAGATGGTCGCGTATTCGACGCCGATGACGCCGGCGCCGATGACGGTCAGCGTGCGCGGCAACCGGTCGAGTTCCAGCATCTCGTCGCTGTCGAAGACGCGCGTCTTGTCGAACGGCACGTCGCGCGGGCGGTGCGGCCTGGTGCCGACGGCGATCAGCGCATTGGCGAAACCGATCTCGCTGTAGTCGCCATTGTCGGTGGTCAGGCTGACCTTGTTGGCGCCGATGAACTTGGCCGTGGCCCGCGCGCTTTTGACCGCGTTGCGCATGAACTGATGCTGTAGCACCTCGACTTCGTGATCGAGCGTCTTGCGCAGGCGCTCGACGAGGTCGCTGACCGAAATATCCTGCTTGACCCGATAGCCGCGCCCGTAGAAGCCGCGCTCGCGCCAGCCGGAGAGATTGAGCACGGTTTCGCGCAGCGTCTTGGATGGAATGGTGCCGGTGTGCACGGAGACGCCGCCGAGACGCCGGCCCCTATCGACGACCAAAACCGACTTGCCGAGCTTGGCCGACTGCACCGCGGCGCGGCGCCCGGAGGGGCCGCTGCCGATGACCAACATGTCGTAATCCATATTCCCCATCCCCTCGGCGTCTTGTTGCGCCGCAGCAGGCTAACGCGATCCGCGCCATAAATTCAATCGCCGCAGCGCGGCTCGCCACACAGCCTGCCGCGCCGGCGTCACGAGCAGTCCATCTTGATTCTGCCATCGGCTTTCACCATTTCAGAGGCGAATGGCCGAGACTGATTCTAGTCTGTTGCGAGGGCATGACACATGAACACGCGCGTGCTGGACGGCGAGATTATCACCACAAGGCTCGAGGATACACGCGCCTACCGCGGCGTGCGCACCAGGCGCATCTTCGCCTTCATCCTCGACTATTTCTTCGTGGCGCTGCTCACCATCCCCTTCGCCATATTGGTCGCCCTACTCGGGCTTTTGACCTTCGGCCTGGGCTGGGCCCTGTTCTCCGTCCTGCTTCCGGCGGTTGCCATCCTCTACATCTGGAACACGCTGGGCAGCCGCGACCAGGCCACAACCGGCATGAAGATCATGGGCATCCGGCTTGAGAGGCTCGACGGCACGCGCATCGACGGCCTGACCGCCGTCGTGCATTCGGTGCTGTTCTGGGCCGGCAACGTCATCCTGACGCCGCTGGTGCTGCTGGTCACGCTGTTTTCCGATCGCAAGCGCACGCTGCACGACCTGCTTCTCGGCACCGTCGTCACCCGCACCGATAGCTGACGATATGTGCGGCCGCCCTCGCCGCGCCGGTTGTGCTAGATTATGAACAGCTTGGGCCGGCCGAGACAGCACAATCCTGTTGAATTTTTCGCCGGCCGGGCCAAAGGTAGGACGATTCGCAGGAGCGTGTCCAAGAATCGATGACGCAGCATCCGACCCAGTCGCCGCAGTTCTTCCTGACCGCGCCGTCCCCGTGCCCCTATCTGGAGGGCCAGTTCGAGCGCAAGGTGTTCACGCACCTTGTCGGCGACAAGGCGCCCGAGATGAACGATCTGCTCACGCAAGGCGGCTTCCGGCGTTCCCAGAACATCGCCTACCGGCCGGCCTGCGAATCCTGCCGCGCCTGCGTGTCGGTGCGTATCCTGGCGCAGGAGTTCACCGCCAGCCGCAACATGCGCCGTGTCACCCAGCGCAATGCCGACCTCATCGGCGCCATGCACGACGCGCAGCCTTCCACCGAGCAGTATTCGCTGTTTCGCGCCTATCTCGACGCGCGCCATCGCCGCGGCGGGATGTCCGACATGACAGTGCTCGACTATGCGATGATGGTCGAGGACACGCATGTCGACACCAAGATCATCGAATACCGGCGCCGCGGCCCCGACACCTTCATCACCGGCAAGGGCCAGGGTGAATTGATTGCCGTAGCGCTGACCGACAAGATGGCCGACGGCTTGTCGATGGTCTATTCCTACTTCAATCCCGATTTCGAGGACCGCTCGCTCGGCACCTTCATGATCCTCGATCACATCGCCCGCGCCAAGGCGATGGGACTGCCCCACGTCTATCTCGGCTACTGGGTCAACGGCTCGCGCAAGATGAGCTATAAGATGCGGTTCATGCCGCAGGAGCATCTCGGCCCGAAAGGCTGGGAACGCTACGACCACGAAGCGGTCAGTCGCTGACCTTTTTTCCAAAGCCCGATCTTAACTGTTTCAAGGGGCAGGAAGCTGGTGTTTCCGCCACTCGCTGGAAGCGTGCGCCATCGAGCCAGCCGCCGCCTGCAAATCATTGCGAGACCAATCATGTCTTCCCACCACGACCATCAGAAAGGCCTGCTGATCACCGCTATCGGCGGCCTGGTGCTCACCTTCGACATTCCCCTGATCCGGCTCGCGGATGGCAGCCCGTGGACCATCATGGCGCTGCGGACCGGGACAACGCTTGTCGCCACCCTGTTGATTTGGGTCGTCTGGCGCGCGGTGCGCGGCAAAGTGCCGAAGCTCATCCCCGGCTGGTCGGGCCTGGCGGCGGCGATCTGCTACGGCCTGACTTCGATCACCTTCGTCACCGCCGTCTATCATACCTCGACCGCCGACCTCGTCTTCATCCTGGCCTTCAACACCGTCTTCGCGGCGCTGCTCTCCTGGCTGTTCCTCAGAGAACGACCGCGGCTGAGCACCGTGATCGCAATGCTGGCGATGATCGTCGGCGTGCTGATCATCGTCGGCGGTTCGGTCGGCACCGGAAAACTGTTCGGCGATTTCATGGCGCTCTGCTCGGCCTTCTTCGTCGCACTCGCCATCACCATCTCGCGCGCCAGCGGCAAGGACATGGGCTTCACCGCGCTGGTCGGCGTCGTCTTTCCGCTGGCGCTCGCCGCATTCATGGTCTCGGGTGAAGGACTGCACGTCAACGCGCCGTGGTGGATCATCTTCAACGGCGCGGTGATCATGCCGATCTCGTTCTTCTGTCTCGCCGCCGGCCCGAAATATATTTCAGGGCCGGAGGTGGCGATGTTCTACGTTCTGGAGACGGTGCTCGCGCCCGTCTGGGTCTGGCTGGTCTTTGCCGAGGCTCCGACACGAAACAGCCTGATCGGCGGCGCGATCCTGATCGTGGCGCTGGTAGCGCACTCGCTCTGGCAATTGCACGAAGGCCGCAGGCGCCGCGCGGCGCTCGCCGTCGCCTACCCGGCCTGAATTTTCCTGGTCTCAGGCGCCGTCTCGATCCGTGGCGGCCCGTTCCCTTCTTCAGCGGCAGGTGGAAGCTCATCCATCAGCTCGACCTCGCGCAGCCATTCGCGCCAGATGGCGACGAGCAGCGCCATCAGTACAGGGCCTATGAAGAGGCCGAGGAAGCCCATCGTCTTGACGCCGCCGATCAGGCCGAAGAAGGTCGGCAGGAAAGGCAGCTTGATCGGCCCGCCGACCAGCTTCGGGCGCAGCGTCTTGTCGACGATGAAAAGCTCGACCGCGCCCCAGACGAACAGCGCGAGGCCCGCAAACAACTTGCCGCTGGCCGCGAGGTAGATCGACACCAGCGTGAAGGAGAGCGGCGCGCCGCCCGGGATCAGCGCCATGATGCCGGTAAGCGCCCCGAGCGTGACCGGCGACGGCACGCCGGCCAGCCAATAGGCGACGCCGAGCACCACGCCCTCGCCGATGGCGATGACGGTCATGCCGGTGACGGTCGATGAAATGGTGGCCGGCACGACGCGCGAGATGCGCTCCCAGCGCGTCGGCAGGATGCGCTCGCCGAGGCGATCGACCTGCGCCGCGAAGCCCTCGCCGTCGCGATAGGCAAAGAACAGCGCGATCAGCATGAAAAGCAGCGTGAGCAGCAGCCCGAAGGCGCTGCCGCCGGCGGCCAGCGCGCCGCGATAGATGGTGCCGATGTTGGAGCCGCTGACCATCTGGATCAGTTCGCCGATGCCGCCGGGATGGCCGAGATTGGCCGTCCACTGCTGGTTCAGCCATTCACCGACGACCGGCATGGTGGCGATCCATTGCGGCGTGGCGGACCCGTTGCGGTTGGTCTCGATCGCCCACACCACCCACTCGCGAAGCTCGTTGATGGCGTAAGTGCCGGCGAGCGCTATCGGCACCACCAGGAAGGTCAGGATGAACAGGATCGCGAGGGTCGCGGCGATCGTGCGATTGCCGCCGACCCCGGCGAGCAGCCGGCGGTAGAGCGGCCAGCTGGCGAAGGCGATGACGAGCGCCGCCAGCACCGGGAACAGGAAGCCGTGAAAAAAATAGACGCCGGCGGCGACGATCAGCACCAGGAGCCAGCGCGCCGCCGACAGCGGCGGGATGACGGCTGCCCTCAGCGGCGCCGACAGACCGAACAGGCGCTGCCCTGGTTTCTGGATCTCAGCCCGCTTCAACCCTGCGGTTCTCCCCTGCCAGCTCCGATGGTTGCTTATGCACCATCATAGTGCAGCAATCGTGACGATAGTCCAAATGTTTGCGCCTAGCCTCCTCCCATGTGGGAGAAGGTGGATGGGCGCGTAGCGCCGAGACGGATCAGGGATGTTCCAGCGGAGTGAGGTGTCTGTGTTCCCTGGAACACCCTCGTCCGTCGCCTTCGGCGACACCTTCTCCTACAGGGGAGAAAGGGGGAGCCTGGCTAGCCGAACTTCCCCGTCCTCGGGAAACCCTTCGGCACCATGCGACCTGCGGCTGCACGGGCGCCGATCCACTCGGCCAATTCCTCGCGCGATTTGGTGAAGGTGCGGTCGGCCGAATCCTGCCAGGTCAGCCCCGCTGCAATCGCGAAAGTCTTCAGGTCCAGCACGCCGCCGTCCTTGTATTTCTGCAGGCGCACACCCTTGCCTCGCGCCATTTCCGGGATTTCGGACAGCGGGAAGATCAGCATCTTGCGATTCTCGCCGACGATGGCGAGATGGTCGCCGGCAACCGGAATGCAGCGTTTGGCCTCGTCCGGCGCTTTGACGTTCATCACCTGCTTGCCCTTGCGGGTGTTGGCGATCACCTCTTCCTCGGAGACGACGAAGCCGTTGGCGTCGTAGGAAACCAAGAGCAGCTTGCGCTTCGGGTCGTGGACAAAGGCGGTGACGATGTCCTGGTCGTTCTCCATGTCGACGATGATGCGGATCGGCTCGCCATGGCCGCGCCCGCCCGGCAGCCGATCGGCGCCGATGGTGTAGAACTTACCGCCGGTGGTGAAGACCAGGATCTTGTCCGTCGTCTGCGCGTGGAAGGCGAGCTTCAGGCTGTCGCCTTCCTTGAAGGCAAGCTGCGAATAGTCGGTCAGGTGCCCCTTCATCGCGCGTAGCCAGCCCTTTTCCGAAACCACGACGGTGACAGGCTCGCGCTCGATCATGGCGTGCGCAATATCGGTGAGGTCATGCTCGGGCGCGTCGGCGAACTGGGTGCGGCGTTTGCCGAGCTCGGTCTCCGGACCGAACTTCTTACGAACCTCAGCGACTTCCCACTTGATCGTCGCCCATTGCTTGGCGTCGGAGACAAGCAATGCCTCGATCTGCTTCTTCTCCTCGGTAAGGCCGTCGAACTCCTTGCGGATTTCGATCTCTTCAAGCTTGCGCAGGGCGCGCAGCCGCATGTTCAGGATGGCTTCGGCCTGATTGTCGGTGAGCGACCAGCGGGCCATCATCACCTGCTTGGGCTCGTCCTCCTCGCGGATGATCCTGATCACCTCGTCGATGTTCAAATAGGCGATCAGATAGCCGGCCAGGATTTCCAGCCGCTTCTCGATCTCGCCTAGCCGATATCTCGAGCGGCGGATCAGCACGTCGCGGCGGTGATCGAGCCATTCCTTCAGCACGCGCTTCAGCGACAGGACGTTCGGCACCTTGCCGCGCGACAGCACGTTCATGTTGAGCGGGAAGCGGCTTTCGAGCTCGGTCAGCTTGAACAGCGATTCCATCAGGATGCCTGGATCGACGCTGCGGCTCTTCGGCACGAGCACGATACGGATATCCTCGGCGCTTTCGTCGCGGACGTCCTCGAGCAGCGGCAGCTTGCGCGCCATCAGCAGCTCGGCGATCTTCTCGATCAGCCTGGCCTTCTGGACGCCATAGGGGATTTCCGTGACGACAATGCTCCAGGTGCCCCTGCCCTGGTCCTCCTGGCTCCATCTGGAGCGCACGCGGAAACCGCCGCGGCCGCTCTCATAGGCTTCGAGGATCGAGGCGCGGCTGTCGACGATGATGCCGCCGGTCGGGAAATCCGGCCCTTGGACGAAATCCATCAGCTTCGCCACCGGCGCGTCCGGATGCTCGATCAGATGAAGTGCCGCGTCGCAAAGCTCGGCGGCGTTGTGCGGCGGGATCGAGGTCGCCATGCCGACCGCAATGCCGGACGAGCCGTTGGCGAGCAGGTTCGGGAAGGCGCCGGGTAGAACGGAGGGTTCCTCGTCCTCCTCATTATAGGTCGGCCGGAAGTCGACGGCCTCCTCGGTGATGCCGGCAAGCAGTTCGGTCGCCACCTCCGTCATGCGCGCCTCGGTGTAGCGCATGGCGGCGGCGTTATCGCCGTCGATATTGCCGAAATTGCCCTGCCCGTCGACCAGCGGGTAGCGCATCGAGAATTCCTGCGCGAGCCGCACCAGCGCGTCGTAGATCGACTGGTCGCCATGCGGATGGAACTTACCCATCACCTCGCCGACAATGCGGGCGCATTTGGCGAAGCCCTGATCCGGATTGAGCCGCAAGAGCCGCATGGCATGCATGATGCGGCGATGGACCGGCTTCAGTCCGTCCCGCACATCCGGCAGCGCCCGGTGCATGATGGTCGACAGCGCATAGGCGAGATAGCGCTTCTCGAGCGCTTCCTTCAGATCGACCGGTTCGATGTTGTCGCCGCCGCCATTGTCTTCAGGCGGCAAATGCCTTTTGCCCATGGATTTGGACTAGCCGAGCGGGTGATTCGCGGCAAGCGCCGGGTTGGCAGTCGGCGGATTCGTCGCAAATGGCGACGTGAAGGATTTCACGGAAGCGGCAAGTTGAACATTCCAGTTTGCCCATTCTGCAACCGGCCCCGGCAGCAAGCGGGCTAACCGGCCAACATCAATCTGTTACATGCGCGCTCTATCTGGGCAGGCAACGCGCCGGCGCAGGAGAGCCGCGGTCTTCATGACAAATTCACCGCATCATGCAAAGCGTGCCGGCCGGGTTTGCTTTTCATCGCCGTTTTCGACAAATGTGCCGGGAAACGCCTTGTTCCCGACCCGTTCGTCGCGGAATGGTGATGGAGTAGAATTCAAAAACACTTTTCAGGACAGGGAACTCGCCATGAAAATTCAACGCTCAATGCTCAAGAAACTGGCTTTTTCAACCATTCTGCTGGCCCTGCCGCTCAACACCGCCTTCGCCGCCGATCCGGCGGTGGCCGACCGCGTCAAGGCGGCCCTTGCCGCCCAGGGCGTCGACATTTCCTGGACCGGCGTCTCCGGCGACAATTCGAACGCGGTGCTGCAGGGCGTCTCCATCAAGCCGGCAGCCGAGAAGGAAGCCGTGCCGATCGGCGACGTGAAGCTGGAGGGCATCACCCAGGCCAATGGCGGCTTCGAGATCGCGACCGTCTCGAGCTCGGCCTTCGAGCGCAGCCAGGACGGCGTGACGCTCAATCTCAGCCCCGTTGTCATTCACGGCATGAAGGTGCCGGCCGAAGGCAGCACCGACCCGCTCGGCTCGCTGATGATGTACAAGTCGGCCGAGCTCTCCAACATGACGGTCAAGGTCGGCGACAAGACAGCCTTCTCGATGGACGGGCTGGCCGTCCAGATCACCCCGCCGGCCGACGGCAAAGCGATGGACTTCACCGCCAACACGGAAAAGTTCAACGCCGACCTGACACTCGTCGAGGACCCGAAGTCGAAGGAGGCGATCCAAGCGCTCGGCTACCAGAACATCTCCGGTACGGTCTCGATGGCCGGCACCTGGCAGCCCAGCGACGGCAAGATGGAGCTGTCGAAATATGACATCTCGGTCGAGAATGCCGGCACGCTCGGCATGACCTTCAATCTCGGCGGCTACACCCTCGACTTCATCAAGTCGATGCAGGAGATGCAGAAGAAGTTCGCCGCACAGCCCGAGGGTGCCGACAATTCCGCGCAGGGCATGGCCATGCTCGGCCTCTTGCAGCAGCTGTCCTTCAACGGCGCCTCGGTGCGCTTCGACGACGATTCGCTGACCGGCAAGGTGCTCGACTATGTCGGCAAGCAGCAGGGCATGTCCGGCAAGGACGTCGCCAACCAGGCCAAGGCGATCGTGCCGTTCGGCATGGCGCAGCTCAACAATCCCGAACTGACGGCCGAGGTATCGGCCGCGGTCAACAAGTTCCTCGACGACCCCAAGAGCCTCGAGATCTCGGCCGAACCGCCGGCGTCGGTGCCGTTCGCGCTGATCATGGCCGGCGCCATGTCCAACCCGCTCGACCTGCCGAAGACGCTGGGCGTGAAGGTCAAGGCGAACGAGGACTGATCGGGGCGCTTCGCACCTGCGAGCATTATCCAACGGCGGTTCGGATGATCCGGATCGCCGTTTTCCTACGATCGGGGCCTGACCTCCTCGACGAAGGCGTTCGTCGCTCTATACATGGAGTATGTCGGACCACACCGCCCCGCCGTGACCCTCCTCGGGGTCTCGGGCTTGGCATTCCCGCAGCAATTGGTTGAAATCCGGGTGGTCGCCCACACGCTCCGACCCAATCCTTGAGAAAATGGCTCTGGGAGCGATGGCCAGCCGCCAATCGCTCCCGGAGCTACCATCGATTCAGGATGAGCCCCCGCGTCAGTCCTTCTTCGCGACGGCGACGCGCAGCGACAGCTCCCGAAGCTGCTGCGGGGTGGCCTCCGAAGGCGCGTTCATCAGTAGGTCATAGGCCTGCTGGTTCATCGGGAACATGGTGACCTCGCGCAGGTTCTTGGCGCCGACCAAAAGCATGACGATGCGGTCGATGCCGGCCGCCATGCCGCCATGCGGCGGCGCGCCATACTGGAAGGCGCGGTAGAGGCCGCCGAAGCGCTCCTCGACCGTCTGGCGATCGAGGCCGACCATCTCGAAGGCCTTGACCATGGTCTCCGGCAGGTGGTTGCGGATGCCGCCGGAAGCGATCTCGAAGCCGTTGCAGACCATGTCGTATTGGAACGCCTTGATGCCCAGCGGCTCCTGACCGCTGAGAGCGTCGATGCCGCCCTGCGGCATGGAGAACGGATTGTGGGCGAAGTCGATCTTCTTCTCGTCCTCGTTCCATTCGAAGAACGGAAAGTCGACGATCCAGCAGAGCTCGAAGCGATCGCGATCGACGAGGTTCAGCTCCTCGCCGGCGCGGGTGCGCGCGGCGCCCGCGAAGAAAACGAACTTCTTCGGGTCGCCGGCAACGAAGAAGGCGGCGTCGCCATCGGCAAGGCCAAGCTGCTGGCGCACCGCCTCAGTGCGTTCCTCACCGATGTTCTTGGCGATCGGTCCGGCGCCTTCGAGCTTGTCGCCCTCCTTGCGCCAGAAGATGTAGCCGAGACCCGGCTGGCCCTCGCCCTGCGCCCAGGAGTTCATGCGATCGCAGAAGGCGCGGCTGCCGCCGGTCTTGGCGGGGATAGCCCAGACTTCGGCCTTCGGATCGTTGGCCAGGATGTTGGCGAAGACCTTGAAGCCGGAATCGCGGAAATGATCCGAGACCGCCTGCATCTCGATCGGGTTGCGCAGGTCCGGCTTGTCGGTGCCGTAGGTCCGCATCGCTTCGTCGAAGGGAATGCGGCGGAATTGCTGAGTCACCGGCTTGCCGGCGGCAAAGGTCTCGAAGACGCCGCGAAGCACCGGCTCCATGGTGGAGAGCACGTCATCCTGCTCGACGAAGCTCATCTCGAGGTCGAGCTGGTAGAACTCGCCGGGCAGGCGGTCGGCGCGCGGATCCTCGTCACGGAAGCAGGGCGCGATCTGGAAGTAGCGGTCGAAGCCCGAGACCATGATCAGCTGCTTGTACTGCTGCGGCGCCTGCGGCAGGGCATAGAAGGTGCCGGGATGGATGCGCGACGGCACCAGGAAGTCGCGCGCGCCTTCGGGCGACGACGCGGTCAGGATCGGCGTCGAGAACTCGGTGAAACCGACCTCGCCCATGCGCTTGCGCATCTCGGCGATGATCTTGGTGCGCGCAACGATGTTCCTGTGCAGCGTCTCGCGGCGCAGGTCGAGGAAGCGGTATTTCAGGCGGATGTCCTCGGGGTATTCAGGCTCGCCGAACACCGGCAGCGGCAGCTCCTTGGCCGCCGACAGCACTTCGATCTCGCGCGCGAAAATCTCGATCTCGCCAGTCGGCAAATTGGCGTTGACGGTCTCCGGCAGGCGCGCTTTGACCTCGCCGTCGATGCGGATCACCCATTCGCCGCGCACCGTCTCGGCGACTTTGAAGGCCGGCGAGTCCGGGTCGGCGACGATCTGGGTCAGGCCGTAATGGTCGCGCAGATCGATGAACAGCAGCCCGCCATGGTCGCGCACGCGATGCACCCAGCCGGACAGGCGGACCGAATTGCCGACGTCGGTCTTTCTCAATTGGGCACAGGTGTGGCTGCGGTAACGATGCATTGTCATTGGTGGAGTCCGGAATTGCGGGCGAAAGCCCGGCTCGAAAATTGGCGCGAAAAGCGCATGAGAGGCCGGCTTTGTCAAGGCAAGCGGTCACACGCAGGCGCGGTGCCCCAGGTCAGGCAAAGTGGATTTCGGCACCCAGGCGCTCGAAATCGGCAAGGATGGCTGGAGGCGCCGTCTTGTCCACCACCAGATGGCTTATCGCCTCGGGCGCGGCGACGCGATAAGGCGCCGCGGTGGCGAGCTTGTCGTTGGTGACGGCGATCACGATGCCGGCGCTATTCCTGGCCATGGCGCGCTTGACCTCCGCTTCCGCCGAATCGAAGGCGGTGACGCCACGCGAGGCATCGAGGCCGCAGGAGCCAAGGAAGAACATATCGGCGCCAAGCTGCGCCACGGCGGCCAGCGTATCGCCGCCTACGCAGGTGCCGAGGTCGCGGACATACCGGCCGCCCAGCGCAATCAGCTCGACCAGGGGCAGATCGGCGAGTGCCGATGCGACGCCCAGCGAATTGGTAGCGACCGTCAGCTCGATATCGCGCGGGATGGCCCTGGCGATCGCTTCGTTGGTCGTACCGCCGTCAATGAACAGGGCCTGTCCGGATCTCAGCATATCGACTGCGGCCTTCGCAAGGCGTAGCTTCTCCTCAGGGGCGTGGCGAGCGCGCTCGCTGATCGTTGCCGCTGCGAAAGGCGCCGGCGCTACCGCACCGCCATACACGCGACGCAACTGCCCGGCCTTGGCCAGTTCCCGCAGATCGCGGCGAACCGTGTCTTCCGAAACGCCGAAGCGGCTGGCGAGCTCGCCAGCCAGGACCTTGCCTTCCGCTGCCAGCCGGTGGCGAATAAATTGATACCGTTCCTCGGTGAGCATGCACGATCCTATTTCTTTGTGCATGTTCTTGCATGTTTTGCGTGTTCATGCAAGAAAATGCGCAGTGCCGTCCGCCCTTCCCCGATGGAAAGTCGCAATGACCTTTGGCTTGAAACTCGCCCCTCAGCATCGCGTCTATGCCGGTTTCGCGATCTACTCCTTCGCGATGGGCAACATTTTTCCGCGCTTGCCGGACATCAAGCACGCCATGGCGATCGAGGACGGCACGCTGGGGCTCAGCCTAATCGGGACGCCGATCGGCACTTTGACCGCATTGACGCTCGCGACGCCCGTCCTTGAGCGTGTCGGCTTTCGGCGCGCGCTGCTCTGGCTCGTCCCGCTTCTGGCGCTCGCCTATTCGGTCGCGGTGCACGCGCCGGGGCCGCTTGGGCTGTTCCTGATGCTGCTGCCGGTCGGTCTGATGATCGGCAGCGTCGAGATCATCCTCAATGTCGAGGCCGACCGGACGGAGTTCCTGCTCAAGCGCCGAATCATGAACCGGGCGCACTCCTTCTGGAGCGCGGGCTTCTTCGGCGCCGGGCTGTTCGGCGGCGCCATGGCGCATCTCGGCCTGTCGCCGCAGTTGCATCTGGCGCTGGTGGTGCCGATGGTGACCATTGCAACGGCTCTGTTTCTCGGCGGCTTCGAGCCGGCGCCCGCCCGCTTCGCCAACTCCGGCGACAAGGCGCCGATGTTCGCGCGGCCGACATTGCCGATCCTGGTCCTGGTCGCCGTGACGCTTTCGGCGATGCTCCTCGAAGGCGCCAGCATCGACTGGTCGGCGATCTACATGCGCACCGTCTTCGACTCCGGCCCCTTCGTCGCCGGATTGACGGTGGCGCTGTTTGCCTTCTCGCAGGCAACCACACGCTTTTTCGCCGACTCCTTCGTCGACCGCCACTCGCCAAGCGGGGTCGCGCGCGTGCTCTTGGCAGCGATGGCGGCCGGCGTGCTCATCGTCTTCTTCTCGCCGCTGCCGGCCGTTTCGATGCTTGGCTTTGCCCTGTTGGGCATCGGCAGCAGCGCCCTCTTCCCGCTGGCGATCTCCGCCGCCGCGCAACGGACGGATCGCCCGGCGGCGATCAACGTCGCGGCGCTCTCGCAGATTTCCTTCATCGCTTTCCTGCTCGGCCCGCCGCTGCTCGGCTTCGTATCGGACCATTGGGGCATCCGCTCCGCCTATGGCATCGGCATCCCCTTCATCGCGCTCAGCCTGCTGACGGTAGGTTCACTTGGCCGGAGGCCGGCCGCGGAGAACATCCATGCGTTTCCGGGCGAGACACCTGCTACGGTCGAGCTGGAGATAGAAATACGGGCCGGCAAGGCTTAGGACACCCCTACCCCGATTGGCAGCCCATCTCCTCGGCCGGGTGCAAGGATGTGAAGTTGCATTTGCCGCTGGCGTTGACAGGATCTATGGTCCAAGAAGAGGTCACAGATCCGTGATTGCCTCTCTTTAATGTCGTCCATCCGCCCGCTTATTCCGCTCCTGATTGCCGCAGGCATCCTGCTTGGCGGCAACGGGCTGCAGGGCACGCTGATTGCCCTGCGCGGCGCGCAGGAAGGCTTTTCCGCTTCCGATATCGGCCTGATGGGCACGTTCTATTTCGCCGGTTTCCTGCTCGGCTGCCTGGCCGTCACGCGTATCCTGAAGGCGGTCGGCCACGTCCGGACTTTTGCCGCGCTGGCCGCGATCGCCTCGGTCGGCACGCTGCTTCTGGTGCTCGTCATCGACCCCGTCATGTGGTGCGCGGTGCGCTTTGCCGGCGGCTTCTGCTTCGCCGGCCTGTTCACCGTCATGGAAGCCTGGCTGAATTCCGGCGTCGGCAACAAGGACCGCGCCCGGGTGCTTGCCATATATCGCATGGTCGACATCGGCTCGGTTACCGGCGCGCAATTCCTGATTCCGATCTTCGGCGCCGGCGGCTTCGCCATCTTCGCCGTCATGTCGATGATGATCACCTTTTCGCTGGTGCCGGTCTCGCTCGGGGACCGCTCGAACCCGGCGCCTCCGGAAGACGTCAAGCTCGACCTGCCGCGCGTCTGGCGGATCTCGCCGCTCGGCTCGATCGGCTGCATCGCCGTCGGCCTCACAAACAGCGCCTTTCGCACGCTGTCGCCGGTCTATGCCGAGGAGATCGGCATGTCGGTTGCCGATGTCGTGACCTTCGTCAGCGTCGGTATTTTTGGAGGCGCCCTCATCCAATATCCGCTTGGCTATCTCTCCGACCGCCGAGACCGGCGCTCGGTGCTGTTGGCGACGACGTGCTGCGCCATGCTTGCCGCGCTGGCGCTGGCCTTCGTGGCGCGCGCCGACCCGTTCCCCAACTTCATCATCGTTTTCATCTTCGGCAGCTTCGCCATGCCGCTCTATTCACTATCGGCAGCGCATGCGAACGACCGCGCCGGCAAAGGCGAATTCGTGCTGATCAACGCGGCGTTGATGCTGTTCTACTCCTTCGGCGCGATCGGCGGTCCGATTGCGGCCTCGGCGGTGATGCAACATTTCGGGCCGAGCGCGCTGTTCGTTTTCAACGCCGTCGTCTATGCCGTTCTCATCATCGTGATCCTCTACCGCATGCAGGTGCGGTCGGGTGTGCCGGCCGGCAGCCGCAGCCGCTTCACCGCGCTTTTGCGCACGTCGACGCTGTTCGCGCGACTGGCGCGGCGGGGCGGCGATTCCGACAAGCAGGACTAGAGCGTTTCAGCGTTTCGCGGAAGCGCCGAACCGCTCTATCTCTTTGTTTTTACGCAATTCCGGACGGAAAACCGTTCGTCACTTTTCCTGGAATTGCTCTAACTGCGGCTTGACGAAAGCGCTTGCGGCTGAAATTGAAAGAGGCCTGATATGATGCCAAAAGCGAATTGATGCACGTCATCACCACCCAGAAAGAACTCGAGAGCGTCATCGCGGCGTTCGAAAAGTCCGAATTCGTAACCGTCGATACCGAATTCATCCGCGAAACGACCTTCTGGCCGATCCTCTGCCTCATCCAGATGGCCGCGCCGGGCGTGACGGCGCTGATCGATCCGCTTTCGCCCGACATCGACCTCAAACCCTTCTTCCGGCTGATGGCCAACGAAGCGGTGGTCAAGGTTTTTCACGCCGCACGCCAGGACATCGAAATCATCGTTCATCTGGGCGATCTGGTGCCGCATCCGGTGTTCGACACGCAGGTGGCGGCCATGGTCTGCGGCTTCGGCGACAGCGTCTCCTACGATCAGCTGGTGCAGCGCATCACCGGCGCGCGGCTCGACAAATCCTCGCGCTTCACCGACTGGCGGCACCGGCCGCTCTCGGACAAGCAACTCGAATACGCGCTCGCCGACGTCACCCACCTGATCAAAGTATATGAGACCTCAGCGCCGAGCTGAAGCGCGAGGACCGCGCCCACTGGCTCAACGAGGAGATGGACGTCCTCACCTCGCGCCAGACCTACGATCCGCATCCGGAGGATGCCTGGAAGCGGCTGAAGATGCGGCTGCGCAAGCCGCAGGAGCTGGCGATCGTGCAGGCGGTGGCGGCATGGCGCGAACGCGAGGCGCGCGAGCGCGACGTGCCGCGCGGCCGCGTGCTCAAGGACGATGCGATCTACGAAATCGCGCAACAGGCGCCGCGCGACGCGACTGCATTGGGGCGGCTGCGGACGACGCCGAAGGGCTGGGAGCGTTCGGCGACGGCAACCGCGCTGCTCAGCGCCGTCAACACCGCCCTTTCCCTTCCGAAGGAAGCGATGCCCAAACTGCCGAAGACGTTCCAGCCGCCGGAGGGCTCGAGCGCGGCGGCGGAACTGCTCAAGGTGCTGCTCAGGATCGTCGCCGAGAAGGAAGGAGTCGCCTCCAAGGTGCTCGCCTCGAGCGACGACATCGACCGCATCGCCGCCGAGGGTGATGCCGCCGACGTGCCGGCGCTGCAAGGCTGGCGGCGTGCCGTGTTTGGCGAACAGGCGCTTAGACTGGTGCGCGGCGAGATCGGCATCAAGTTCGACAAGCGCAGGATAGCGGTGTTCGACCTCTAGAGCGCGTCGCGCCGAAACGGATTCCGGCAACCGCTTCAAATACTTGAATTTCATGGCGTGTCGTTGTCCCAGAACCGCGCACGCTTCTGGGCGACATGCATCAATCTACACCGCCCCAAGCAGGTGCAGCGCGAACCAGATCCAGGCGACGAGAAGGATGCCCGCGCCGAGGAAGAAGGCGCGGCTGCGGTGCAGCAGATAGTTTCTGGTGAGATGAACCCAGGCGTGCACATAGCGCGTCACGACGAAGAGCCACATCAGCGTCAGCGTCAGGTAATTCACGCCATTGGTAACGAACAGCGCCAAGCATAGCACGTGAAAGAGGACCGGCAGCTCGAACTGGTTGATGAGGTTGTTGGCGACGGTAACGCTTGAGGCCGGCTCGGTCGAGCGGACCTTGTACTGGCTGATCTTGGCCTCGCCGGACTTCACGGCAAGATAACGCCGCTTCAGCATCACCAGATAGACGATGTAGACCAGCAGCACCTGCGCCAGCATCGGCCAGAAGATGGCGGTCTGGTTCATCTTGCCCCTACCGTTTAACGTCGCCGCTGCCCGGCAAGCGCCAGGACCGCAACGACTGCGAAGGGGATCGCCAGAAGCGTGAACTTTGTCACGGTCAGCGACGAGGCGAAGGCCAGCGAGTCGGGATTGGCCGACTGGAAATCCGACAAAAGCCGCGCCACGGCGAAGTTCTGCGCGTAGTCGGCGATCGTATAGGGCAACACCAGGACCAGTGCCGACAGCGCTTTCAATTGCGCGGGCATGGAGCGGAAAGTGCTCAGCCGCCTGCCGAAGGCCAGGATCAGGCTGAGCAAGGTGAGCGACAGCAGCGCCGGGAAGAGCAGATCAAACGTCAGATAATGCCAAACGATGATGATCTCGCTGCCGCGCCGGCCGAGCGCCGTCAGCCATGCCATGCCCTCATCCGGCGTGAAGCCGGTAACACGCATGTCGAGCGAAGGAAGCCCGCCGCTCAGGTGGCGGAAATAAAAGAACTCGAGCGCCGTCATGGCGATGAAGATCGCCGCGGACCCAATCGAGAGCGCCGCCGCGTGACGCGACAGGCGCAACACCGTGACGATCAGGTTGCGCCATAGCCCCAAGCGATCCGGCCGCTCGTCCGCCTGATCAAAGTCCGCCCGGATAGTTCGGGCTTTCGCGGGTGATCGTGACGTCATGGGCGTGGCTTTCACGAAGTCCGGCGTTTGATATGCGCACAAAGGTGGCGCGTTCGCGGAACTCGGCAAGATCGCGCCCACCGACATAACCCATAGCGGCTTTCAGGCCGCCCGCAAGCTGGTGCAGCACGCCAGCCACAGGTCCTTTGTAGGGAACCTGGCCTTCGATGCCCTCCGGAACCAGTTTCAAGGTGTCGCGCACCTCGGCCTGGAAGTAGCGATCGGCCGAGCCACGCGCCATGGCGCCGACCGAACCCATGCCGCGATAAGCCTTGAAGGAGCGGCCCTGGTGCAGATAGACCTCGCCCGGACTCTCGTCGGTGCCGGCAAGCAGCGAGCCGATCATGGCGGCACTTGCGCCGGCGGCGAGCGCCTTGGCGAGATCGCCCGAATATTTGATGCCGCCATCGGCGATGACGCTCACGCCCGACTTCTCAGCGGTCTCCACCGCCGACATGATCGCCGACAGCTGCGGCACGCCGACGCCGGCGACGATGCGGGTGGTGCAGATCGAGCCGGGGCCGATACCGACTTTGACGGCGTCGGCGCCGGCGTCGATCAGCGCCTGCGTGCCCTCGGCGGTGGCCACGTTGCCGGCTAGGATGCGCACCGAATTGGAGAGCTTCTTCGCCCGCGTCACCGCGTCCAGCACGCGCTGCGAATGGCCGTGCGCGGTGTCGATGACCAGAAGGTCGACGCCGGCATCGATCAGGCGCTCGGCGCGCTCGAAGCCGTCGTCGCCGACGCTGGTGGCGGCCGCGGCGCGCAGCCGCCCCTGAGCGTCCTTGGTGGCGTGCGGGTTGAGCTGCGACTTCTCGATATCCTTGACGGTGATCAGGCCGACGCAATTGCCCTTGCGGTCGACCACCACCAGCTTCTCGATGCGATGCTTGTGCAACAGGCGCTTGGCCTCGTCCTGGTCGACATTCTCTTTCACCGTGATCAGGTTCTCACGGGTCATCAATTCGTAGACCTTCTGCGACGGATCGGAGGCGAAGCGCACGTCGCGGTTGGTGAGGATCCCGACCAGCCGGCCGACCGTATGACCGCCGGTGCCGCCGTTCTCGACCACCGGAATGCCGGAAATGCCATGAGCGCGCATCAGTGCCAGGGCGTCGGCGAGCGTGGCGTCGGGGCCGATGGTAACGGGATTGACCACCATGCCGGATTCGAACTTCTTCACCTGCCTGACCTGCTCGGCCTGCTCGGCCGGCGAGAAATTGCGGTGGATGACGCCGATGCCGCCGGCTTGCGCCATGGCGATCGCCAGCCTCGCTTCGGTGACCGTGTCCATGGCGGCCGAGAGGATCGGCACGTTGAGGTCGATGTCGGTGGCGATGCGGGTGCGGATATCGGTCTCGCCGGGCATGACCTCGGAATGGCCGGGCTGCAACAGCACGTCGTCGAAGGTCAGCGCCAATGCGCCGGTGGACGTCTCGATGATTTTTGCCATGGCCAGTCCTTTTTGAATGCGGAAAAGGCGCTGGGCCGAAATGGCCAGCGCCGACTCTCATCTTCCCTTTCAGGATTGGCGCTGGCTGGTAACACGTCCCGCAGGCGATGAAAAGCCGATCGTTGCGAGACGCTTCAGGTTCCTATTCCGCACCTAGGAGAGCATCCAGCAGAGCGTGCCGCGGCGATGCAAAAGGATTGACGACTGTTACACCGCCCCAGGTAAAGCCATCCTGCAGATCTTCCGACAGGAGTAGCCGGCAACCCGTTTGCGAAGCAGTCGAAAGAATGACAGCATCCCAGATGCCGAAACGATGGTCTGCCGCAAGATCGACAGCCTTCATCATCACTTCCGGCGTCGTTCCGGCAACCGCGAAGGCGTCGCTCCAGCTAAGCAGCTTATCCCGAGCTTCCTGGGAATGTCTTCCGGCCTTGCGGACGAGAACATTGAACAGTTCGCCCAGCACCTGGACCGGAATGACTGCGGCCTCTCGTGGAAGGTTGCGTAGCAGTTCGATAACGACGTCGCGCTTCTCTGCGTTGTTAACGCCCTCAGCATAGGCCAGGACCTTGGGGTCGATGGCGACCTTCACCGATCGTCCTCATAAAGTTCATCGCGGGTCCAGTGTCCGGCATTGAGGATCGGCTGCCGTTCGAGGCGCGACAGCAATGCTGCGTGCGAGCGGGAGGCCACGCCCTCGTGCTTCTGCGCAGGCACGATCCGCGCCACCGGCCGCCCATGGGTGGTCACGACGTAGCTGTGGCCCTCGCGTACATCACGCAGGATGTGGGAGAACCTGCGATTGGCATCGGCTGCCGAAACGGTTTCGTCCATGGCTGCATAACCTGTAGTTATTTTCACTACAATAACCC
>NZ_RZSF01000810.1:0-386 GCF_004023325.1 Mesorhizobium sp. M1A.F.Ca.ET.072.01.1.1
GGCTCGGGCGACGCCGCTGGCGAGATCGCCGGCGTCGTCCGCAACGCCGCCGATTTTTATGCGCTGATCCCACGCCAGCTCGTTTCGGGGGTGGTTTTATGACCCGCCGTATCGACAGGCTGAGCGAAGACGACCGCGTCCTGTGGAACCTGGTGGCGCGTACCGCCAAGCCGCTCAAGGGCAAGGCCGCCGTCGACGTCGCCGATTTCAGCGTCGAGCCGAAACCGGCGCCGACGCCTGCTCCCGTCAACGGCGCTCCATCCGTCGCGGCAAAGCCCAGGACCCAGCATGTCTCGCATGCGCTGGACGACCAGACCCTGAACAAGCTGTCGAAGGGCCGCTTGCCGCTCGAAGGCCGCGTCGACCTGCACGGCATGACCCAGGAC
>NZ_RZSF01000811.1:0-385 GCF_004023325.1 Mesorhizobium sp. M1A.F.Ca.ET.072.01.1.1
AGATATTCGAGCATCGAGAAGCCTGCAGCAAGGATCGCCTGTCGGACCTTATGCAGCGCCTGCTCGATGGATCCCATTGGTGGTGCGGTCCTGACATAATCCGCAGTGAAATGCCCTTGAGTCTTCACGTCAGTAGGCGAGGATACGTGGTCGCAATTGAGGGCTGTACGAAACCTCGAAAAGTTGCGCGATTGTTGGCCAGTAAGGCAATCCATCCCGGTCACGCAAATGGTCAAACGGCAGCAGTCTTCCGAGGTCGATAAATTCAAGGGCATCGAAATTGGGCAGCCGGATCCACTTCTGGTTCTACCACACATCGCGTCGCGTCGAGTAGTGCGAACTGTTCGCCGGTCGCAGCTGCGAGAAATCGTTCCCCTGTCTGATA
>NZ_RZSF01000812.1:0-385 GCF_004023325.1 Mesorhizobium sp. M1A.F.Ca.ET.072.01.1.1
GGTCGACGCTGGCATAGTCCATGTAGCCGAGCCGGCCGACATTGCCGGCTCTGACGATGTCGAACATGCCGTCCTTCAGGTAAGCGTCGTCGATGTGGATTCCGACCACCTCGCCGGCGACGACGACGGCACTGGTCTGCGTGCCATCGAGCGCGCGCGGCCGGATGATCTCGGTCACCCGGCATTCGAGCGCGGCGGGCGCCTCGGCCACCCGGGGCGGCGCGACGAGGCGCGACGGCGCCATGGTGAGATCGGCGTAACCGAATTCGCTGACGCCGCGCGGCGCGTCGACCGCAGTGCGATTCATCTTCTGCGCCAGCTCGCGGCTGACCAGATTGGCGACGAACTCGCCGGTCTCCTCGGCGAAGGTGGCGCTGTCCTTCTC
>NZ_RZSF01000813.1:0-384 GCF_004023325.1 Mesorhizobium sp. M1A.F.Ca.ET.072.01.1.1
ATATGGACCTTGTTCCCATCGGGATCACGCAGATAGGCGCCGAAATAACCATCGCCATAATGCGGGCGTGGGCCTGGACCACCTTCGTCGGTTCCACCATGAGCCAAACCGCCAGCATAGGCGTTGTTCACCGCCCCTTTCGATGGCGCGAGAAAGGCGACCATGCCACCATTGCCAGCCGTCGCCGCCTCGCCATTGAAGGGGCTATAGACGTAAAAACGCGGCAATGGGGCGTGCGTTGCCACCCAGCAAAGTGCCGCAGGTCCGCCATCGGGTGTGATGGTCCGGCGTATCAGGCCAAGCGGCGCGAGCACGGCATCATAGAAACGTCCCGCCCGCTGAAGATCATCCGTTCCGACGGTTACGTGGCTGAACATTTAAACC
>NZ_RZSF01000814.1:0-383 GCF_004023325.1 Mesorhizobium sp. M1A.F.Ca.ET.072.01.1.1
CCCCGACGCAGCGGACCGGCGCGTGCGCATGATCTTCCCGACCGCCAAGGCGAGCGAGGCCTATGCCCACGTCAAGAGCCTCGCCGGCGAGGTTTATGAGGAATCGCTGGTCGGCGTGTCGCCGGAAGATCGCCGCGTCCTGATCCGGGCGCTGGATACGATCGTGCAGAACCTGGCCGACGGCGAAGCGCCGTCGCTGGAAAAAATGAAGACTACGGAAGGCACAGCAGCATGAACGCGGTAGCAAAGGTGGACGAGAAGGTCACCAGGCTGGAACGGGAAGCGCCGGCGCAGCCGGTCGCCGAGGCGCCGGCGCAACCGGCGGTCGCCCCGGCGGAGCTCGCTCCCTCGCCGCAACCGGCGCCGAAGAAGCAGCGCCGCGC
>NZ_RZSF01000815.1:0-383 GCF_004023325.1 Mesorhizobium sp. M1A.F.Ca.ET.072.01.1.1
GCGCCGAAGAATTCATCGGCATCGTGCAAGGCCTGTGGAGAGGCTGGGACGCCGATGCGCTTTTGTTCGACAAGGCCGGCGGCCGTTTCCACGACCCGCAGAAGATGCATCTGCTTGACCACAAGGGCGGGTTCTTTTCGGTGCGCGGGCCGCTCAACGTGGCGCGCTCGCCGCAGGACGCGCCGGTGCTGGTCATGTCCGGCCTGTCCGAGGCCGACCTCGACTTCGCCGTCCGCGTCGCGGACGTCGTCCTGATCGCCGAAGGATCGCCGGAAGCGACAAGGGCTGCTTGTGACGACCTGAGAGGTCGCGCGCTTGCCGCCGGCCGCGAGCCGGATGCCATGAAGGTTCTGATGACTGTCGCCGGGGATCCCGAACTGAAG
>NZ_RZSF01000816.1:0-382 GCF_004023325.1 Mesorhizobium sp. M1A.F.Ca.ET.072.01.1.1
CAAGGAGACGGTCGACCGCATCGTCGGCTCCGACGTCGAGCAGGAAGAGAGCAAGACCACCGCCCAGGCAGGCAAGGTCGCCAGCGCGATCGACCGGACGCGCGAGAACATCGGCGCGGTGCGCAAGACCTCCAAGCTCGACAAGGTCGACATCGTGTTCCTCACCGACGCCGCACGCAGCGAAGGCGGACCGCCGCCGGCGATCGAGAGCAAGATCGAGCAGCACCGGGACGACATCGCGGAGCTGCGCAAGGAGATCGAAGCCAACGCGCTGCTGTTCAACGCCATCGATTCGCGGCGCGTGCAGGCAGAGGACGTCGTCGCCGTCGCGTTCGACGATCCGGGGAAAGTCGTTATCTATGCGGCAGCCAAGCCGCCAGGC
>NZ_RZSF01000817.1:0-382 GCF_004023325.1 Mesorhizobium sp. M1A.F.Ca.ET.072.01.1.1
GCTGATCGAGACCGCCGAGCGGCTCGACTGCCCGACCTTCGTCTATGGCCAGGATTTCCTCGCTTTCGAGGAAAACGGCCGCATGGTCTACCAGGACGAGGACGGGCTGATGGACCTGCCGCCGCCGCGCCTGCCGGGGCGCCACCAGTTCGCCAATGCGGCCGCGGCGATCGCCGCGATCAAGGCCGCCGGCTTCGAGATCAGCCATCGCGCCGCCGAAAAGGCTATGGCCAGCGTCGCCTGGCCCGGCCGCATGCAGAAGCTGGCGCAAGGCAAGTTGGCCGAATTGGCGCCGAAGGGCGCCGACATCTGGCTCGACGGCGGTCACAATCCGGGCGCCGGCATCGTCATCGCCGAGGCGCTCGCCGAGCAGGAAGAGAAG
>NZ_RZSF01000818.1:0-381 GCF_004023325.1 Mesorhizobium sp. M1A.F.Ca.ET.072.01.1.1
AGCGAATAGCCCATGACGTCGACCTGGTCGTAGCCAAGCGCCTTGACGATCGCCGCCATGTCGTCGCCCATCGCTTCGACACTGAACGGCCGCTCGCCAAGCGCGGTGCGGCCATGGCCCTGCAGATCCACGGCGATCACGGTGCGATGCGCGGCGAATTGCGGCAGGACCGGCGCGAACATGTCGGTGGAACCGAGGCCGCCATGCAGCAGCAGCAGCGGCTCGCCCTTGCCGTAGATGGCGTAGTAGTAATTCAGGCCGTCGATCGGCAGCAGGCCGGATCTCTCCGGCTTCACAGCGGCTTTGGTGGCAGCGGTCATGGCAGGCTTTGTCTCCTCGGATTGTGCATCTGGCGCGGTAATCAGGGCCACGGCCGAAGCG
>NZ_RZSF01000819.1:0-381 GCF_004023325.1 Mesorhizobium sp. M1A.F.Ca.ET.072.01.1.1
CGGCGGCCATCTCGGCCATGTCTTCGACGACGGCCCGCCGCCCACCGGCCTGCGTCACTGCATCAACGGCGTGGCGCTAAGCTTCAAGCCGGCCGCTGCCTGAGGTGTGTTGATATTCAGGTGAGGCCGGCCTGCAAATGGAGGTTTCCTGCGCTTCCGGTGCTCACGTACTTCAGTACGCTCCGCTCCGGTTGTCGGAAACTCACCATTTTCGGCTCGGCCTGACCTGAATCTCAATAGATCCTGAAGCCGGCTCCCTTTTCGGCAGATCGTTAAATTGCGAGGCTTTTCAGGAATATGATCGCAATTCCCTCTTGTTACGAAAAGCTAATACACGGGCTTGTGGGGGCCGGAAGTGCTGATCAGAGACATTGCGAATTC
>NZ_RZSF01000081.1:0-21720 GCF_004023325.1 Mesorhizobium sp. M1A.F.Ca.ET.072.01.1.1
GAGCTGTGGCGCCGGCCTGGCCGGCCGACAAGAGCAGGATCGGAATGCCGCCCTCGACGCAGGCCTCAAGCACGCCGCAGGCGTCCTCGGCGAACTTCATCGGCGGCACCACGAAGCAGTTCGAGTTCGACACGAAAGGGCGCGCCCGGAAATTCTCCTCGCCGCCGGCGATCGCATAGAGCATTTCCAGCGCCGGCTTGACGTTCTCTCGCACGGTGAACGAGGTGCCGACATGCTTGGATGTCCCCAGTACGCAGGCATAGAGCGTGTTGAAGTCCATCTCGAGCGGATCGGGAATATCGCGCGGCACCATGGTGCGCTGGAAGAAATGGATGTTGTCGAGCCCGTCGACGAGACGGGCGGCGTCATAGATGTCCTGCAACTGCGATTCGCGATATTCGCGCTTCTCGACATCGACCAGATGCACCGCCGCGCCGGCCGTGCCGTAGGGGACGCGTTTGCCCTGGATCACCATGTCGTGCTTGGGATCCTGGCCGTGGAGCGTGAAGTGGCGCGCCGCCTTCTTGATCGTGTCGAGGACCAGCGCGCGCGGCAGGCGGATGCGGCCGTCGTCGCCATAGCTCGCCCCGACCCGGGTCAGCGCCTCGATGCAGGAGGGGATGGCGTTGGCGAAGCCCACCGTCTCCAGAAGCGTCAGCACCGCTTCATGGATGCGTTCCTTGTCGTTCTGGCTCAATGGCCCGTAGCTGCCGCCTTCGAGGCCGGCTCGCACCGGACGGATATCGTCTGCGAGCGGTGCTGCCCGCATCGCGCGGCGCGCTTCGCGCCCGCCGGACCGCCGCGAACGCTGGTCCGACGTCGTTTCCTGCTTCTCAAGAGCCACTGACATGGAAAGCACTCCACCTTTGCTTTTTCAGGGGCAGGATGCGCGGCGGTTGGTCCACCATCGGCCTGCCTCGTCCCCTTTGTGCCTCGACTATGCCGTCGGCATTGGCACAGCCTATGAGCCAGTCAATCCCGTCGAATATGCCAGGATGCTAAAGCGTTGAGGCGCGCCAAAATAAAAGAGCCGGCAAAAACGCCGGCTCTTGATGTGGCAGTCCGTGGTGATCAGGCGGCAGCGGGCCTGCGGCCGGCGGCTGTGGCGAGCTCCCGAATCCCGGGCTCGATGTGCTGCAGCGAGATCGAGGAGATGCCCAAACGCATGAAACGCGAGGGCTTTTCGCTGCGGTCGAAGAACCGGTCGCCGGGTTCGATGATGACGCTGCGGGAAGCGGCCGCTTCGGCGAGCCCTCGTGAATCGGTACCGCGCGGGCCCTCCAGCCACAACGATGTGCCTCCCGCCGAGTCGGTCGAGCGCCATTCTGGCAGGAAAGCGGAAATCGCATGGACCAGACGCTTGCGCCGCTCGTCGAAGGCGGCGGAGAGCCTGCGCACCAGCGCCTCGTGATGGCCGAGCGACAAAAACAGCGCAACGGCGCGCTGGTTGTTTGCCGGCGGATGCCTGAGCATGAAGCGACGCAACGCGCGAAGCTCGGCAATCAGTCCTGCCGAAGCGACGATGTAGCCGAGCCTCAGACCCGGAGCCAGCGTCTTCGACATCGAGCCGACATAGATGACGCGGCCCGAGCGATCGAGACTCTTGAGCGCCTGCTGCGGCGCCTCGTCGAGAAGCTGGCTGTCATAGCCGTCCTCGATGATGATCTGGTTGTTGCGGTTGGCGCGCGCCAGCAAATCCTGCCGCCGCTCGGCGGACAACGGCACCATCGTTGGGCAATGGTGGCTAGGGGTGACGAAGACGAACCCGGAATCGCTGGGAATCGCCGAGGTCACGATGCCCGACTGGTCGACAGGGACCGGCTGGCTATCTGCGCCGGCGAGCCGGAAGATCGAGCGGGCATCCGGATAGCCGGGATCTTCCATTGCTACCTTCGAGCCCTTGGTCATCAACAGCGAGGCGAGCATATAGAGCGCGTTCTGCGCGCCCAGGGTTACGATGATCTCGTCCGGATTGGCGAAGATGCCGCGGCGCGGCAAAAGCCGGGCCTGGATCTGCTCGATGAGCAGCGGATCGTCCCGGTCGACCATGTCGGATGCCCAGTTGCGGATCTCCAGCACCGCGAGCGCCATGCGGTTGCACTCGCGCCATTCCGCGGTCGGAAACAGCGCCGGATCGAACTGGCCGTACACGAACGGGTAGGAGGACTTGATCCAGTTGTCGTGCTTGGCCGGCGGCGGCATATCGCTGGCGGCGATCTGCCGACGCGCCTTCCAGTCGATCTCATTCTGCTGGTCGGGCGCCTTCTGGTGCGGCTTGGCGGGGGTGGCCAGCACTTCAGGGTTGACGAAGTGGCCGCGCCTCTCGCGCGCCACAAGAAAACCTTGGTCGACCAGCTGCTGGAAGGCAAGCACCACCGTGCCGCGGGCAACGCCAAGTTTTTCCGCCAGAATCCGGCAGGATGGCAGCGGCATCGAAGCGGCGATCTGCCGGTCGAGGATGGCTGCGACGATCGCCTGGCGGATCTGTGCCTGGAGAGTTTGTCCGGATTCGGCCGAAATCCGGAACAGGCCGGACCATATGGCCGTGTCATTGCGCTGTGGCATGGGAGATCATCCTCGGATGGCCAGCTGTTTTCACTTGGCTGGACCAGTCGAGTGTAGGGGTGGCACAAGGGGTTGCGCCAATCAATTTTTCTGATCGCTGGGATTTATGCCAGTGATCCATTGGTCACGAAAGGGGCGCGTCCGCCAGGGAAGCGGATGTTGCGGGGCATCATAAAAGCGTGATGCAGTGCGTCACTGCCGCGCTTGAACGAAACGGAAATCCGGCTCAATACAATGTCGCGACGACACGCGCCGGAAACATCGGGCCTGTTAAAATGGTCTAAAAACCCGCCAGGAGCCACCATTGGATCAGTCAGCCTTCGACAAGCAGGTCACCGCCCTGCGTGAGCAGCGCGCGGCAGCCAAGGGCACGATGCGCGAAGCCTTCGCCGCCGATCCCAAGCGCTTCGAGAAATTCTCCGCCACAGATGGCGATCTTCTGCTCGACTGGTCGAAATGCGCGGTCGACGCCGACACGATGGCAATGCTGGAGACGCTCTCCGGCGCCGCCGACCTCGAAGGTCGACGCGCCGCGATGTTCGAAGGCAAGAAGATCAACATCACCGAAAACCGCGCCGTGCTGCACACGGCGCTGCGCAATCTGACCGGCAAGAGTGTCGTGGTCGATGGCCAGGATACCAAGGCCGATGTGATCGCCGTGCTCGACGCGATGGGCGCCTTCGCTGATGCGATTCGCTCCGGCGAGGCGGCCGGCGCCACCGGCAAGAAGATCACCGACATCGTCAATATCGGCATTGGCGGCTCGGATCTTGGCCCGGCGATGGTGACGTTGGCGCTCGCTCCCTACCATGACGGCCCGCGTGCGCATTATGTCTCCAATGTCGACGGCGCCCATATCCACGACACGCTGAAGGGCCTGTCTCCCGAGACGACTTTGTTCATCATCGCCTCCAAGACTTTCACCACTGTCGAGACGATGACCAATGCCGAGACGGCGCGCAGATGGGTGGAAAAGGCGCTGGGCAAGCAAGCGATCGGCAAGCATTTCGCCGCCGTCTCGACCGCGCTCGACCTAGTGGCCAAGTTCGGCATCGCCTCCGACCGCGTCTTCGGTTTCTGGGACTGGGTCGGCGGCCGCTACTCGGTCTGGAGCGCCATCGGCCTGCCGGTGATGATCGCCATCGGCCTGCGCAATTTCCGCGCCTTCCTCGACGGCGCGCATGAGATGGACGAGCATTTCCGCTCGGCACCGCTGCAAAAGAACCTGCCTGTTTTGCTGGGGCTGATCGGCTGGTGGCACCGCGTCGCCTGCAAATACCCGGCCCGCGCCGTCATTCCATACGATCAGCGCCTGTCGCGCCTGCCGGCCTATCTGCAGCAGCTCGATATGGAATCGAACGGCAAGAGCGTGACACTGGACGGCGGCCCGGTGACGACGCCGACCGGCCCGCTGGTCTGGGGCGAGCCCGGTACCAACGGCCAGCACGCCTTTTTCCAGCTTTTGCACCAGGGCACCGATTTCATCCCGGTCGAGTTTCTTGCCGCAGCCGTCAGCCACGAGCCCGAGCTGAAGACCCACCACGATCTCTTGCTTGCCAATTGCCTGGCGCAGTCGGAAGCCTTCATGAAGGGCCGCACGCTGGAAGAGGCGCGCGCGCAGATGCTGGCCAAGGGCATGAAGCCCGCCGATGTCGATCGCATCGCGCCGCATCGCGTCTTTTCGGGCAACCGTCCGTCGCTCACCATCCTCTATCGCAAGCTTGATCCGCGCACGCTCGGTCGCCTGATCGCGCTCTATGAGCATCGCGTCTTCGTCGAGGGCACGCTGTTCAACATCAACTCGTTCGACCAGTGGGGTGTCGAGCTTGGCAAGGAACTGGCGACAGGCCTGCTGCCTGTCGTGGAAGGCAAGGAGACTGCCGCAAAACGCGACGCCTCGACTGCCGGATTGGTGGCTCATGTCCACCAATTGCGTGGCGCGGAGTAAACGGATTGGCGGATATCAAGGGAATTCTGTTCGACAAGGACGGGACGCTTGTCGACTTCAACGCTACCTGGCTCGGCATTGCCGATTTCATGGCCATGGACGCCGCCGAAGGCGATCGCTGGAAAGCCGACAGGTTGCTCGCCGCCGCCGGCTTCGATTTCGTCAGCAAGCGCTTCAAGCCGGATTCGATCTTTGCCTCGGGCTCGAACATGGACGTCGTCGAGCTCTGGTTCCCGCGCCTGTCGGAGGAGGACCAGATGCTGGCCGTCGCCCGCTTCAACGAGATCACCTCGGTTCAGGGCTCGTCGATGGCTGTCGCGCTGCCCGGTATCGTCGAATCGCTGCGGGCGCTGCACAAGCGATCCTTCCGGCTGGGCGTCGCGACCAACGATTCCACCAGCGGCGCCGAGAAAACGCTCGCCACGCTCGGTGTCGCGCAACTCTTCGACGCCGCCTTCGGCTATGATGCGGTCGCGAACCCGAAGCCCGCGCCCGACACGGTCATCGCGTTCTGCGATCTGACGGGACTGAAGCCCGGCGAGATCGCCATGGTCGGCGACAATCGCCACGATCTCGAAATGGCGCGCGCCGGCGGCTGCGGCCTGGCGATCGGCGTGCTCTCCGGCACGGGTACGCGTGACTCGCTGTCGCCGATGGCCGACGTCATCCTGGATTCGGTCGCCGACTTGCCGGATTTTCTCGCCGCGCGGATGAGTGTGCCGGCGGGCTGATCAGGGCTCGCTGGGAAGGAACGCAAATATCCCGCTCGGTTTCGGCGCGCTACCGCCGTTTCCGCCGACATCAGGCACCTGATACTCGCCAAGCAGGCGAAGCCGCCGCCTGGGCAGCCAGGCTCGGCCCGGGTCGCCGACCAGCACTTCGATGCCCGCGGCAAGGCAGCGGTCGAGGAAGGGGACGATCCGCCGCGCGACCGCTTGCCCATAGAAAACGTCGCCGGCGAGCACAATGTCGACCGACGGCGGCGGACCGCCGCTGATGTCCTCGCCGATTATGATGATGGCGACGCCGTTGGCCTCCGCGTTGAGGCAGAGCGCGACGATGCCGTTGCGGTCGATCTCCGCCGCGGTCACTTCCCTGGCCCCGGCTCGCGCCGCGGCGATACCGACAAGGCCGGAACCGGCGCCGAGGTCGAGCACGCGCCGGCCGGCAACGGTTGACGGCCGGTCGAGAACATAGCGCGCCAGCACTGCGCCGCCCGCCCAGGCATAGGCCCAGTAGGGCGGTTGCGGCTCGGCCGCTTGCTCATGCGAGCCGTCCTCCGGTTCCAGCAGCCGCCTCAGCCCGCTGCCGGGATGGGCCGTATAGAGCCGGATTTCAGGCAGCGACGGCACCGACTGAAGCCGCATGTTCGCCTTGATGAATTCGGCGGGATCGAGGCCGGCGCGATCTGTTGGCGCCAGGCCGGCAACATTTTCGTTCAAATCTGCTCCCGCAAGGCGCGCCGCAGGATCTTGCCGACCGGCGTCTTCGGCAGTTCGGCGCGGAATTCGATGTATCTCGGCCGCTTGTAGCCGGTCAGGTTCTCGCGGCAAAAGACAGTCAGCGTCTCGATGGTGAGCGCTGGATCCTTCCTGACCACGAACAGCTTCGGCACCTCGCCGGAGTGCTCGTCCGGCACGCCGATCGCCGCCACTTCGAGCACGCCCGGGTGCTGCGCCACGACTTCTTCCAGCTCGTTCGGATAGACGTTGAAACCGGAGACCAGGATCATGTCCTTCTTGCGGTCGACGATCTTGGTGTAGCCGCGCTCATCCATGAAGCCCATGTCGCCCGACTTGAAGAACCCGTCCTTGGTCATCACCTTGGCGGTCTCGTCCGGCCGGTTCCAGTAGCCGGCCATAACCTGCGGACCCCGGATGCAGATCTCTCCGACTTCGCCGAGCGGCACGTTGTTGCCGTCGTCGTCGCGGATGGCGATCTCGGTCGATGGCAGCGGCAGGCCGATCGTGCCGGTAAAGTCGCTGGAGCTGAACTTGTTGGCGGTCGCCACCGGCGAGGTTTCGGAAAGTCCGTAGCCTTCGCTCACCGGACAGCCCGTCAGCGCCTTCCAGCGCTCGGCCACGCCTTTCTGCACCGCCATGCCGCCGCCGAGAGTGAGGATCAGCGGCTTGAAGTCGAGCTTGCGGAAATCCTCATTGTTGAGCAGCGCGTTGAACAGCGTATTGAGGCCGGGAAAGATGTGGACCGGGTATTTCTGCAGTTCTTTCACGAAGCCCGGAATGTCGCGCGGGTTCGGAATGAGCACGTTCTGCGCGCCTTGCTGCATGCCCATCAGCGCGTTCACCGTCAGCGCGAAGATGTGGTAGAGCGGCAGCGCGCAGACGAAGTTGAGATGCGCCGGCTTCGGCTTGACCGTATAGGCGTCCTCCACCCAGAGCGAATTCTGCGCCACGTTGGACAAGACGTTGCGGTGCAGCAGCGTCGCGCCTTTCGACACGCCGGTCGTGCCGCCGGTATATTGCAGGAAGGCGATATCGTCGCCCGACACTGCCGCCGGCTTGAAGGCGCTTGCCGAGCCCGCCTTGAGCGCGGCGTTGAATTTGACGTGGCCGGGCAGCGACCAGGCGGGAACCATCTTCTTCACCCGCCGCACGACGAGATTGACGATCGCGCCTTTCAGCCCGCCCAACATGTCGCCCATCGCCGCGACCACGACATGCTTGACCGGCGTCCTGGCGATCACCGCCTGCAGCGTGTTGGCGAAGTTCTCCAGAATGACGATGGCCTGCGCGCCGGAATCCTTGAGCTGATGCTCCAGCTCGCGCGGCGTGTAGAGCGGGTTGACGTTCACCACCGTGAAGCCGGCGCGAAGCACGGCCATCATCGCTACCGGGTATTGCAAAACGTTCGGCATCATCAGCGCCACGCGCGCGCCCTTCTCCAGTCCCTTCGACTGCAGATAGGCGCCGAAGGCCGCCGAAAGCCGCTCGAGCTCGGCATAGGAGATCGACTTGCCCATGCACACGAACGCCGGCCGGCTGGCGAACTGCTTGCAGGCGCCGACAAGGAAGTCGCCAATGGAATCGTAAGGCAGCGGACCGATCTCCGCCGGCATGTTCTTCGGGTAGTTTTTCAGCCAAGGCTTTTCCGGCAACCCTGCCGCGAGTTCCGTGATCGCCTTGGGCAGCCGCCTGGCCGATCCCGAGGCTGCCTTTGCCGCAGGCCTGGCGGTCTTTGCGGTTGCAGCCTTGGCGGCGGATGTGGGGTTCGTCTTCTTTGCAGCGGCAGCCGGTTTCGCAGTGGTCTTCGGCTTGGAGCCGGCCTTTGCAGGTGACGGCGTTTTGGCTGGCGAAGCGGTCTTGGAAGATGAAGCCTTGGGCGCGCCCGCATCGACGGGCGCGGCCTTGGCTCTTGCCTTCGCCGGGGGCGTTGTCTTTGCTGCTTTTGCCACCAAATCCCTCCCTGGTGTCCTGGTTTTGCTTCTGCGCCGCATCTCTTTCCGATTTCGGAAGCGTTCCTCCCGCTGCGGCCGATTGCGGATTCCAAGAAATCCGGCCTGGCATCTATGTATTGCCTCTATCGGCGGCCGTGCAAGTCTTGCCCCAGCGGCAGCGGCGGAAAGATTTGCCGCCGAAATCCTGTCCCTCGACGCCTCCCGCAGGCGTGTCCCAACGAGGACCTGGGATCGCAGGCAGGAGCTCCTTGTTTCATTTCGGCAGAGCCTCAATCAATAAAAAAATGCGGTTGTTAACATTAGCGTGAGCGAAAAATTCTGCTCATTTTTTCTGCTATTTGAGGAAAATGCGGATTCTTTTCCTGCTTACCGTGGGGTACGCAAACGGGGTGTTCCAAAGCCCCAAAAACGGTGCTTATATGCGCGCTTCGCGAGCCTGATAGAGGGGCTTGGAAGAACATCAGGGAGTGCTCAATGAAAAAGACAATGACTTTTGCAGCCGCGTTGCTGGCTGCAAGCGTCCTCGGCGGGATGGCCAATGCAAAGACGCTTGTTTATTGCTCGGAAGCGTCGCCGGCCAATTTCGATCCGGGTACGACGACGGGCGGCAACGACTTCGACGCTTCGTCGCGCACGGTCTATTCGCGCCTGGTCGAGTTCAAGCATGGCGGCACCGAGATCGAGCCCGGCCTCGCCGACAAATGGGAAATCTCCGACGACGGCCTGGTCTATACTTTCCACCTGCACCCTGGCGTGAAGTTCCAGACCACCGACTATTTCAAGCCGACCCGCGACCTCAACGCCGATGACGTCGTCTTCTCGTTCGACCGTCAGTTCAACAAGCAGAATCCGTGGAACGGCGAGAAGTATCTGCCGAACCTGACCTGGGACTACTACACCGGCATGGACATGCCGAAATACGTCGCCAAGTGGGAAAAGGTCGACGACCTCACCGTCAAGCTGACGCTGACCGAGCCGAACGCGCCGATGCTGGCCAATCTCGGCATGGACTTCGCCTCGATCGTGTCGAAGGAATATGCCGACCAGCTCGAGAAGCAAGGCAAGATGGCCGACTTCTCGACCAAGCCGATCGGCACCGGGCCGTTCCAGTTCGTCGACTATCAGCTCGACTCGGTCATCCGCTATGCGGCGAACCCCGACTACTTCAAGGGCAAGGAGAAGATCGACGATTTGGTCTTCGCCATCACGCCTGACGCGACCGCCCGCATCCAGAAGGTGCTGGCCGGCGAATGCGATGTCGCTCCCTATCCGAACCCGGCCGACATCGCCACCATCAAGGCCAACAAGGACGTGACCCTGATGGACCAGGCCGGCCTCAACATCGGCTACATGAGCTACAACACCACGATCCCGCCGCTCGACAAGCCGGAGGTTCGTCACGCGCTCAACCAGGCGATCGACCGGGAAGCGCTGATCAAGTCGCTGTTCCAGGACGCTGGCGCGACGCCGGCGCAGAACCTGATTCCGCCGACCATGTGGTCGTGGAACAAGGATGTGAAGTTCGATTCCTATGACCCGGAAGCGGCCAAGAAGGTGCTGGCCGACGCCGGGCTGAAGGAAATCCAGCTCTGGGCTTCCGACCGCGTTCGTCCTTACAACCCGAACTTCCAGCGCGCGGCTGAGCTGATCCAGGCCGACTGGGCCAAGGTCGGCGTCAAGGCCGAGATCGTCAACTACGAGTGGACCAAGTATCGCGAGGAAGGCAAGAAGAAGGAGCGTCCCGGCGCCTTCCAGATCGGCTGGACCGGCGACAATGGCGATCCGGACAATTTCTTCGCCACTCTCTTCGCGTGCTCGGCGATCGGCGTCTCGAACTATTCCAGCTGGTGCGACAAGGACTTCGAGGACCTGATCCAGAAGGCCAAGAAGACCAGCGACCAGGGCGAGCGCACCAAGCTCTATGAGCAGGCGCAGGAAATCTTCGCCAAGCAGGCGCCGGCATTCCTGCTGGCTCACAGCCAGGTCTATGCCGTTGTCCGCAACAACGTCAGCGGCTTCAAGATGGACCCGCTCGGCATTCATCGCTTCGACGGCGTTGACAAGGCCGAGTAATATTTGCGAACGGGGCGGCGCGAATTGTCGCCGCCCCATTCCATTTCACGATGCTCAGATATCTCCTCAACAAAATCGCACTTCTGATCCCGACGCTCGTCGGCATCACCATCTGCGCCTTCGCCTTTGTCCGGCTGCTGCCCGGCGATCCGATCCTGGCCATGGCCGGCGAGCACGGCGTCACCCCCGCCCGCTACCAAGAGCTCAAGGAACAGTTCGGCTACAATCTGCCGGTCTGGGAGCAGTATGCGCGCTATGTCGGCGAGGTCGCGACCGGCGATTTCGGCGTCTCGATTTCCTCCAAGCGCCCGGTTCTCCAAGAGTTCAAGACGCTCTTCCCGGCGACGCTGGAATTGTCCTTCTTCGCCATGATCTTCGCCATGGCGATCGGCATCCCGGCCGGCATATTCGCGGCCGTCAAACGCGGCTCATGGTTCGATCAGTCGTTGATGGGCACCGCGCTGGTCGGCTATTCCATGCCGATCTTCTGGTGGGGCCTGCTGCTCATCATCTTCTTTTCCGGCTATCTCGGCTGGACGCCGGTGTCGGGCCGCATGGGCCTGCAGTTCTTCCTGAAGCCGATCACCGGTTTCATGACCATCGACAGCATTCTCTACGGCAAATGGGACGCGCTGCGCTCGGCGCTCAGCCATCTCATCCTGCCGGCGATCGTGCTCGGCACGATTCCGCTGGCGGTGATCGCGCGCCAGACCCGTTCGGCCATGCTCGAGGTGCTCGGTGAAGACTATGTCCGCACCGCCCGCGCCAAGGGCCTTTCCGCCGCCCGCGTCATCGGTGCGCACGCACTTCGCAACGCCCTGATCCCGGTCGTCACCACGATCGGCCTGCAGGTCGGCACGCTGCTTGCCGGCGCTATCCTCACCGAAACCATCTTCGCCTGGCCGGGCATCGGCAAGTGGATGGTCGATTCCATCTTCAAGCGCGACTATGTCGTCGTGCAGTCGGGTCTGCTTTTGATCGCACTCATCGTCATGGCCGTTAACCTCATCGTCGACGTGCTTTATGCCGTCATCAACCCGCGCATCAGGGCGGCGTGATGAGCCAGTCGACCGAAATCGCCCCGATGGCCGCCGGCAGCCCGGACCGGCTGACCGGCTTCAAGACCTTCTGGCACTATTTCTCGGTGAACCGCGGCGCCGTCATCGGCCTGGTCGTCTTCATCCTGCTGGTGCTGGCGGCGCTCTTTGCGCCGTTGCTCGCGCCCTATGCACCCGACGTGCAGGACAAGACCGCCTTCCTCAGGCCGCCGGCCTGGCAGGCGGGCGGCAGCTCGCAATATATCCTCGGCACCGATCCGGTCGGCCGCGACATCCTCTCGCGCCTGCTCTATGGCGCGCGTTTCTCGCTGCTCATCGGCGCCGTCGTCGTCACGCTGGCCCTCGTCGGCGGCATCACGCTCGGCTTGCTGGCAGGCTATTTCCGCGGCTGGGTCGACGTCGCGATCATGCGCGTCATGGACCTGATTCTGGCCTTCCCGTCGCTGCTTCTGGCGCTGGTGCTGGTCACCATTCTCGGGCCCGGCCTGTTCAATGCGATGCTGGCGATCTCGCTCGTCCTGCAGCCGCATTTCGCCCGCCTGGTGCGCGCTGCCGTGATGGCCGAGAAGAGCCGCGAATATGTCGTAGCTGCCAAGGTCGCCGGCGCCGGGCACCTGAGGCTGATGCTCAGGACCATCCTGCCGAACTGCCTGGCGCCGCTGATCGTCCAGGGCACGCTGTCCTTCTCGAACGCCATCCTCGAAGCCGCAGCGCTTGGCTTCCTTGGACTCGGCGCGCAGCCGCCGACGCCTGAATGGGGCACCATGTTGGCCTCGGCGCGCGAATTCATCCTGCGCGCCTGGTGGGTGGTGACTTTCCCCGGCCTTGCCATACTTATCACGGTGCTCGCCATCAACCTGATCGGCGACGGCCTGCGCGACGCGCTCGATCCGAAGCTCAGGAGGTCGTGATGGCATTGCTCGACATCCAGAACCTCATCGTCGAGTTCCAGACCGCCTCCGGGCCATTCCGCGCCGTCGACGGCGTCTCGCTCCGTGTCGACGAGCGCGAGGTGCTCGCCATCGTCGGCGAATCCGGCTCCGGCAAGTCGGTGTCGATGCTGGCGGTTATGGGCCTGTTGCCCTGGACGGCCGCTGTCACGGCCGACCGAATGACGTTTGGCGGCCGCGATCTCCTCAAGATGGGTCCGGCCGAGCGCCGCAAGATCATCGGCAAGGACATTGCCATGATCTTCCAGGAGCCGATCGCCAGTCTCAACCCTTGCTTCACCGTCGGCTTTCAGATCGAGGAAGTGCTGCGCTTCCATCTTGGCATGGATCGCGCACAGCGCCGGGCGCGCGCCATCGAGTTGTTGAAGCAGGTCGGCATTCCGGAGCCGGCCGAGCGGCTCAACTCCTTCCCGCACCAGATGTCGGGCGGCCAATGCCAGCGCGTCATGATCGCGATGGCCATTGCCTGCAATCCGAAGCTGCTGATCGCCGACGAGCCGACCACCGCGCTCGACGTCACCATCCAGAAGCAGATTCTCGATCTGCTTGTGTCGCTGCAGGCCAAATACGGCATGGGGCTGATCATGATCACCCACAATATGGGCGTGGTCGCCGAGACCGCCGATCGCGTCATCGTCCAATACAAGGGCCGCAAGATGGAAGAGGCCGACGTGCTGTCGCTGTTCGAGAACCCCAAGAGCAACTATACGCGCGCGCTGCTGTCTGCGCTGCCGGAGAACGCCGTCGGCGACCGGCTGCCGACCGTCTCCGACATGCTGTTCGAGCCGGCGCCCCCAGAAGCCAGTGCATGACCGGAGCCGGCGCATGACCAAGGTTGTCGAAGGCAAGAACATCAAACGCGACTACCATGTCGGCGGCGGCCTGTTCCGCCCCGCGCGCACGGTGCATGCGGTGAAGGGCGTCTCCTTCAGCGTCGAGAAGGGCAAGACGCTCGCCATCGTCGGTGAAAGCGGCTGCGGCAAGTCCACGCTCGCCCGCATCATCACGCTGATCGATCCCGCGACCGCCGGCGATTTGTTCATCGACGGCAACAAGGTCGACATCGCCAAGGACGGGTTGACCAAGGAAATGCGCCGCAAGGTGCAGATCGTCTTCCAGAATCCCTACGGGTCGCTCAACCCGCGTCAAAAGATCGGCGACGTGCTCGGCGAGCCGCTGCTGATCAATACCGATCAGCCGGCCGAGGAACGCCGCGACCTGGCGATGAAGATGCTGAAGAAGGTCGGTCTCGGCCCCGAGCACTACAACCGCTATCCGCATATGTTCTCCGGCGGTCAGCGCCAGCGCATCGCCATTGCCCGCGCACTGATGCTGAACCCGAGCCTGCTGGTGCTGGACGAGCCGGTCTCGGCGCTCGATCTTTCGGTGCAGGCGCAGGTGCTCAACCTGCTCGCCGACCTGCAGGACGAGTTCAAGCTGACCTATGTCTTCATCAGCCACGATCTGTCGGTGGTGCGTTATATCGCCGACGACGTGATGGTGATGTATTTCGGCGAGGCGGTCGAATACGGCTCGCGCGACGAGGTCTTCTCGGACCCCAAGCACAGCTACACCAAGACGCTTTTCGCCGCGACGCCGCGCGCCGACGTGGCAAGCATCAAGGCGAGGCTGGCGAAGAAGGCGGCGTAGGCTCGAACCAGACGTCCGGGCGTCACGACAGCTTCGCAATGATTGCCCGCAGCGCTTCGCCGAAACGGTGCACTTCCTCGACCGTGTTGTAGTGCACCAGCGAGGCGCGGATCGCGCCGCTGTGCATCGGCAGGTTCAGCCGCTTCATCAGCCGTGGCGCATACATATGGCCGTCGCGGATGCCGATCTGCAATGCCGCCATCTCCTCGACGATCCTCTGCGGCGACAGTGTGCCGATGTTGAAGCAGAAGGTCGGCACGCGCTCATGGATGCGCGCCTCGTCGGCGACGCCGTAGATTGTCGCGCCGCAGGCCTTCAGCACCTTCATCATCTCGCGCGCCAGCGTCAGCTCGTACTCGCGGATGGCGTTCATGCCGGCGACGATGTTGTCGCGGCGCGAGCGGTTGTTCTCGGCCAAGAAATTGCGGCCGATCGACTCCAGGTAGCGCACCGCTGCGTCCATGCCGGAGACATTCTCGTAGATGAAGGTGCCGGCCTCGACCTTGTAGGGCGGCTCATCCGGGATGAAGTCCTCGCGAAAGGTCGGCAGCCGCTTCAGCGTTTCGAAGCGGCCCCAGAGAAAACCCATATGCGGCGAGAAATTCTTGTAGCCTGAGCAGACGAGATAGTCGCAGTCCCAGGCCTGCACGTCGATCAGCCCGTGCGGCCCGTAATGCACGCAGTCGAGGAGCACTTCCGCGCCTGCCGCATGCGCGATCTTGGCGACCGAAGCGACATCGACAATCGAGCCGATCGAGTGCGCGGTCACCGTGCAGGCGACGAGCCGGGTGCGGTCCGACATCAGCGGCTTGAGGTCGTCGACATGCAGATTGCCGTCCTCGCGCATGCGCCACCATTTGAACCTGGCGCCGGCCTGCTCCAGCGCCAACCACGTGGCGATGTTGGCGTCATGATCCATGTCGGTGACGACGATCTCGTCGCGTTCCGAAAGCATCTGGCCGATGCCGAGGCTGACCAGGCGGATGAACGAGGTGGCGTTCATGCCGAAGCAGATTTCGGACGGGCTGTAGGCGTTGATCAAAACCGCCACGCTTTCACGCGCTTCGGCGACGGACTGGTCGACGGTGACGCTGCGGCCGTAGCGGCCGCCGCGCTGCACGTTGTGCGCCACCAGATGGCTGGTCACCGCGTCGAGCACGCTTTGCGGGATCTGGGCGCCGGCGGCGTTGTCCATGAAGATGAAGTCGCCGGCCTGCCGGAGCGCCGGGAACATGGCGCGGATCTTCTCGACCGGGAACGAAGCGGCGCTCTCCTGCGCTTTCGAAACATGGTGCTGGTTCACGGGAGTCTCCTTCAGCTAATCGAGGTCATTCTAAGGGATCAGTGCGCGGACCGAGCTTTGCCGCGCTCTTCGAGGTAGCCGACCAGCCGCACCAGCGGCCACAGGAAGGCGAGATAGATGATCGCCGCGCCGATCAGCGGCGTCGGATTGGCCATCAGTGCCTGCGCGTCGGTCGCCTGCTTCAAGAGATCCGGCATCGCCACCACCGAGGCGAGCGCGGTGTCCTTGAACACCGAGACGCAGTTGCTGGTGAGCGGCGGAATGACGACACGGATCGCTTGCGGCAGGATCACCTTGCGCATCGCGACCCAAAAGGGCAGGCCGAGCGCCGAGGCGGCCTCGAACTGGCCCTTCGGAATGTTCTCGATGCCGGCGCGGCAGACTTCCGCCGTGAAGGCCGCCAACACCAGTGACAGCGCAAGTGCTGCCGAGACGAAGGACGACAGGCGGATGCCGATGAAGGGCAGGGCGTAGTAGATCAGGATCAGCACCACCAGGATCGGAAGCGCGCGGAACATGTCGATATAGAGCGTCGCCAGCCGCCTGAGCGGCTTCGGCGCGTAGAGCCGCACCAGGCAGATCGCCAGCCCGCCGATCGTGCCGAAGATGATCGCCGCGCAGCCGAGCAGAATGGTGTTGCCAAGACCGCGGATCAGGATCGGAAACGATCGGACCAGGATGCCCCAGTTGAAGAAGGTGTCGATCAGTTCCATCGGCGCTCACCGTGAGACAAGGTTCGCCGTGTTTGGCGAGACCCAAATGGTCGAAGCGAGAGCGCCAACTCTTGCTGCCGCTCCCGTCTAAATTTCTGATCAGCCGGCTTATTGCGGGATCGGGCCAGGCGTCACCGTGCTGGTGCCGGCTTCCGGATCGACGCCGAACCACTTTTTGTGGATCGCGGCCATGGTGCCATCCTTCTTCATTTCGCTGATGGCGTCGTTGACCTTTTCAAGCAGCGGATGGCCCTTCTTGGTCATCATGGCGAAGCGCTCGCCGGTCGGGATGCGCACCAGGATCTTTAGCGCTGGCATCTGCTTGATGGCGAACAGGAAGCCGGCGAGCTCGCCCGCGCCGCCGTCGATGCGGCCGTTCTGCACGTCGAGCAGAAGGTCCTGCTGGGCGTTGTAGCTCTTGGTTTCTGCAACGCCGAGCTTGGCGGCGTTCTCCTTCATGTAGGCTTCGCCTGTCGAGCCGGCGATGACCCCGATGGTCTTGCCCTTCAGATCGTCGAGCGATTTGATGGCGGAATCCGCCTTGCCGACGATGGTACCGTCGCTGTCGTAATAGGCTTGCGTGAAGCCCTGGTTCTGCAGCCGCTCCTTGGTGACCGAGATCGAGGACACGGCAAAGTCGATGCGGCCCGAAGCGGTCGCTGCGAACAGCGCCTGGAAGCCGAGATCCTGGAACTCGACCTCTGCGCCGATGCGCTTGGCGACATCATTGGCGACGTCGATCTCAAACCCCTCGAAGGCGCCCGAATCGGTCTTGTATTCCCATGGCGGGTTGGCCGGATAGGCGCCCACCATGATCTTGTCGGCGAAGGCGGGCGCCGCAAAGGCGAGGCCGGCAGCGACGGCCATCCCAATCAGTCCTAGACGTTTCAACATCTTGCTTCCCTCTGGTTCGGTTCCTGATCCGCCCCTTTCCGGCGCCAAACTCCCGGGCGCCGCAGGCGAGGCGGTACCTGAATTCACGACGCGCGGCGTCGCCGCGACCCGATATGCTCCGTGAGCTGCGCGATCAGCGCACCGACCGCCGTCTCTGTGGTGACCATGCCGGGAGACAGCCGCAGCGTCGTGCCGCGCGCATCGCAGTAAAGCCGCTCGTCGCGAAGCGCAGCTATGATCTTCGCCGGCTCGGTACCTTGCGGCAGGCCGAGCATCACGCTGCCGCCACGTTCACTGGCATCGATCGGCGAGCGGACCTCCCAGCCATTTTCCAATGCGGCACCGATGATACGCTCGACGAGCCCGGCATTCTGCGCGCGAATGACGTCGATTCCGGTCTGTTCCACCCACTCCAGCCCGGGCAGCGAGGCGACGCTTGCCAGGATAGCCGGCGTGCCATGATCGAAGCGGCGCGCATCGTCGGCGTAAGTGAAAGCGTCGAGGTCCCAGGAGAACGGGTTCGGCTGGCTGAACCAGCCCCGCAACTCCGGCCGGCAGGACGCCAAAAGGTCAGGCGCGACCTGCAAGATGCCGGCGCCGGAGGATCCGCACAGCCATTTTAGCGAGGTCGAGACGACGAAATCGACCGGCGTTGCCGCAACCGAAAACGGCGCCACGCCGATGCCCTGTGTGACGTCGACGCCGACTATGCTGCCCATGGCGCGGCCATGCGCGGCGAGGCGGCCGACATCGCAGCGGTGCGAGGCCGTCGAGGTGACGAAGGTGATGAGCGCGAGCCCGACATCCGCCTGCCAGCGGTCGATGAAATCCTGGTCGCGAACCCAGGTCTCGCCAGGCCGCAATGGGACGGTGTCGAGGGTGAAGCCGAAACGCTCTCCCAACCCCGCGAGCAGGAAATGCAGGCTAGGAAAACAGTCGGCGGCGACCAGCAGCCGCTTTCCCGGCAGCCGCCCCGTCGGCAAGCCACCGATCAGGCTATAGAGCGCTGCGGTGACATTCTCGGCCGTGGTCAGCGTGCCTTGCGGCGCCTCGATCAGCCGCCTCCAGGCATCGATGAAGCGTTGCCGCGCCGCAAGCGCGGCAGGCCACTGACCGTCGTCTTCTGCCGACCAGATGTTGGAGAAATTCGTCAGCGAGACGGCCATTCGCTCGGCCTTGCCGGGGAAGGTGCCGATCGAATGATAGAGAAAATAGCCGGACATTCGCTGTCTCGCTCCCTGTGATCATGTGATCACAAATACGGACAGGGATCAATGCGCCGCGGCTGAAGAAATGCGGGTCAGCGCCTCAAAATCCGGCTGTTCTCTTGGTCCAGGAGCTTGGCCCAGGCGGCTTCGAAGCCACTCTGCGGCGGCCGCCTATCAAGGCGCCCTTCCGAAAGCGCCAAAATCGACCGGTCTGGGCTCCGGCACGTCAGGACAGATCGCCCGCAAAGTCGCTTGTGTCGCCGTGATATCGGCCACCACCTCGTCGCGCGCGCCGGTGAAATCCTTGTCCTTGATGGCCGCTATGATCGCGGCGTGCCGGCCCGAAGGCTCCATGGTGCCGGCGCGCATCAGCGGCGCGACATAGTTGGACAACAGCCGCATGTACGGACCGAAGCGCAGCCACAGCGTCTCGATCAGCTGAAACAGCACGTCGGAACCGGAGGCGCGGTAGATGGTGAAGTGGAACTGCTGGTTCTTGGCGATCAGCTCGTAGATGCTGCCGTCGCGGCCGATCGCCTGCTGGTCGTCAGTAACCCTTTGCAGCAAGCCGATCTCGGCTGCGGTCAGGCGCGGCGCGCCAAGCTCGGCGGCCAGCCCCTCGACGGCGAGCCGGGCCCGGCAGAGGTCGTCGAGCCGCGCCCGCGTCACCACCGGCACGCAGGCTGAGCCGTTCTGCGAGATTTCCAGCGCGTTCTCTGCCGCCAGCCGCCGCAACGCCTCGCGCACCGGCATGTTTGAGGTGCCGAAAGCCTCCGCCAGCGAGGCGATGGTCAGCACCTGCCCGGGATCGAAGCTGCCGACCATCAGGGCATGGCGAAGCTGCTGGTAGACGCCATCCTGGACGGTGATGCGTCCCGATACTGGTTCGAAGCCCAGAGCCACGCTTTTGCTTTCCTTGGGTGCCGGCAAAGTTCATCGTGCGAATATCCGCCGACGCGGGTATGATCATCTGATCACAGATTGTGGCGGCAGCCAAGCGGCCGTTGCCGTACTGTCACGGCAATGCTGACGGACGGAAGGCAGATACGATCCCTCGAGCGTCAGCGCCGAGTTGGCGTAGCCGCCTTCGCGGCTTCAGGCCATTGCGAAATAGAAGCCAGTAGCGCCTCCGGCTCACTCCGGAATAATTGCGATTGCCTGTATCTCCACCTTCGCCCGGTCCTCGACCAGCGCCACCACCTGCATGGCGGCCATCGCCGGAAAATGCCGGCCGATGACGGCGCGGTAGGCTTCGCCGATCCCTTTGAGGTTGGCGAGGTATTCGGCCTTGTCGGTAAAATACCAGGTCATCGAGGTGATGTGTTGCGGCTCCCCGCCGGCCTCGGCGAGAACGGCGACGACATTGGTGAGGGTCTGGCGCACCTGATCGACGAAATCGTCGGTCTCGAACCGGCACTCGGCATTCCAGCCGACCTGGCCGCCGATGAAGACCAGCCGGCCACGCGCGGCAACGCCGTTGGCATAGCCGATCGGTTTGGCCCAGCCTTCCGGCTGCAGGATCGTGTGCACGTCTAGCCTCCCTTAAGTGAAATGCGGTCCGCAAGCATGATCTCACGCCGCTCCCATCACTTGCCTGGCGATCACCACTTTCTGCACGTCGGAAGCGCCCTCATAGATGCGCAGCGCGCGTATCTCGCGATAGAGGCTCTCGACGATGTGGCCCTTGCGCACGCCGTCGCCGCCATGCAGTTGCACCGCCTTGTCGATCACTTCCTGCGCCTTGTCCGTGGCGAACAGCTTGGCCATTGCCGCCTCGCGAGTGACGCGGGCGGCGCCCATATCCTTGGTCCAGGCGGCGCGATAGACGAGCAGGGCAGCGGCGTCGACATCCAGCGCCATGTCGGCGATGTGGCCCTGCACCATCTGCAGTTCGGCCATCGGCGCGCCGAACAGGTTTCGCTCGGACACCCTTTTGATGCTTTCGTCCAACGCTCTTCGAGCAAAGCCGAGCGCCGCGGCACCCACCGTCGAGCGGAAGACGTCGAGCACCGACATGGCGATCCGAAAACCGTCGCCGGGTTTGCCGATCAGGGCGGAAGCCGGAACGCGCACATTGTCGAACGAGAGCCGCGCGAGTGGATGCGGGGCGATAACTTCCAATCGTTCGGCGATGCCAAGGCCCTTGGTGTCCGCAGGCACGATCAAAGCGGAAATTCCCTTGGCGCCGGGCGCCTCGCCGGTGCGGGCGAAGACGATATAGACGTCGGCAATGCCGCCATTGGAGATCCAGGTCTTCTCGCCCGAAAGCAAATAGAAGTCGCCGTCGCGGACAGCCGCCATCTCCATGTTGGCGACATCCGATCCCGACCGCGGCTCCGACAGCGCAAAGGCTGCGATCGCCTGGCCCGCCCGCGTCTTTTCCAGCCAGCGCTGCTGCTCCGGTGTGCCGAACAGCGAGATCGCGCCGGTGCCAAGGCCCTGCATGGCGAAGGCGAAGTCGGCGAGCCCGTCATGGCGGGCGAGTGTCTCGCGGGTGATGCAGAGCGTGCGCACGTCGAGCGGCTCCGGCTTGTCGGGATCGAGCGCCGTCGGCTTCAGCCAGCCGTCGCGGCCGAGCATGGAGACGAGGTTGCGGCAGGCCGCGTCGACATCGTGGTGATCGACGGGCAGTTTCTTGGCGCACCAGGCGTCGAGTTGCTCGGCGAACTGGCGGTGGCGGTCTTCGAAGAAGGGCCAATGGAGGAAGGAGCGGTCAGGCATTTGTGCCTCCGCACTTCTGCGAGGTTTGCACTTTACGGCGCGCCCCTCTGTCCTGCCGGACATCTCCCTCACAAGGGGGGAGATTGGCAGTTTTGGCGCTCCGCTCATTCTTGCGACCTTGGCGATCGGCGAAGGCAGAGACGACAGCTGATCTCCCCCCTAGTGGGGGAGATGTCCGGCACAGAGGGGGGCGCTGTCCCGCCAACGTCTCCGTTAAAAGAGCCATCCTCAATTCCCCTCGAACACCGGCTTTTCCTTGGCCACGAACGCCTTGTAGGCACGCTCGAAATCGCCGGTCTGCATGCAGATCGCCTGTGCCTGCGCTTCCGCCTCGATCGCCTGGTCGAGACCCATCGACCATTCCTGGTTCAACTGCGTCTTGGTGATGCCGTGCGCGAAGGTCGGGCCGGAGACGATGCGCGCTGCCATCTCGAGCGCGTCGGCCTCGAGCCCCGCCGCATCGACCAGCCGATTGTAGAACCCCCAACGCTCGCCTTCGGCCGCGCTCATGGTGCGGCCGGTGTAAAGCAGTTCGGCGGCGCGGCCCTGGCCGATGATGCGGGGCAAGATCGCGCAGGCGCCCATGTCGCACCCGGCAAGGCCGACGCGGGTGAACAGGAACGCGGTCTTTGCTTCCGGCGTCGCGATGCGGATGTCGGAGGCCATGGCGATGATCGCGCCGGCGCCGACGGCGACGCCATCCACCGCCGCGATGATCGGCTTGCCGCAATTCAGCATCGCCTTGACGAAGTCGCCGGTCATGCGCGTGAAGGAGAGCAGCGCCTTCATGTCCATCTTGACCAAGGGTCCGATGATGTCGTGGACATCGCCGCCCGAGCAGAAATTGCCGCCATTGGGCAGGAACGCCACGGCGTCGACATCATCGGCGTAGACGAGATCGCGAAAAGTGTCGCGCAGCTCGGCATAACTGTCGAAGGTCAGCGGGTTCTTGCGCTCAGGCCGGTCGAGCCGGACCTTCGCGACCCTGCCTTCCACCTCCCAGAGGAAGTGCTTCGGCTTGAGCTTGGCCATGGCGCTCATTCGCGTTCCTCCCAATTGCTGCGGAACGATTTCAGCATGCCGGTCAGCCGGCGCGCTTCGTCCTCGCTGACAGTGCCGAGCAGCTCGCCGACCCAGTTCTCATGCGCCGCGGCGATTGCCGCGAAAGACTTCGAACCTTCTTCGGTCAGCCGCACCATCGAGGTGCGGCGGTCGCCCTTTC
>NZ_RZSF01000820.1:0-381 GCF_004023325.1 Mesorhizobium sp. M1A.F.Ca.ET.072.01.1.1
TCCGGACAGCGCCGCCGTCGACCTTGCCGTCACCCACGCCAAATCCGATCCGCGCACCACCCGCTTCTCCGGCCTCGTCAATGGCGTGCTGCGTTCGCTGGCCCGCGCCCAGGCCGCCGAGCTTGCCCCGGCGCTTGCCGCCACCAGCGACGCGCCGCACTGGCTTGCCGAGCGGCTGACCGCCGCCTACGGAGCCGACAAGGCGCACGCCATCCTTGCCGCGCATCGCCACGAGGCGCCGGTCGATTTCACCGTCAAGGCCGATCCAGCGCTTTGGGCCGAGCGCCTGGGCGGCATCGTTCTGCCGACCGGCACCGTGCGTGTCGAAAAGCTGTCGGCCAATGTCATCGACCTGCCCGGCTTCGCCGACGGCGCCTGGTG
>NZ_RZSF01000821.1:0-380 GCF_004023325.1 Mesorhizobium sp. M1A.F.Ca.ET.072.01.1.1
GGATTGGTGCTCATAGGCAGCGCCGTCTTCTTTCTGGACGACACGGCGCACGCACCCGCCCTCAATGTGCTCGTGCCTACAGTCGGAGCCGCGATTGTGCTTTACGCGGATCGCTCACGACATGTGGCGCTTGTTTTACGCAATGGCCCCGCAGCCTATGTCGGGCGCATCAGCTATTCACTTTACCTAGTGCACTGGCCCCTGATCGTATTCTGTGAGTATGGCCTTCTGCGGCCGCTGCTGCCGAAAGAGGCTGTTCTCGTCGGGTTCCTGTCTCTCGCCTTGGCAGTCATGATGTTTCACTTCGTTGAACAGCCGTATCGTGTTGGCCGCGGCTTCGTCGGACCCGCAGGGCTTGCGTTGGCAGGCCTGCTTACCCT
>NZ_RZSF01000822.1:0-380 GCF_004023325.1 Mesorhizobium sp. M1A.F.Ca.ET.072.01.1.1
ACTGAATTGTCGTGATCGCACTCGGATTTCCAATTACGCCGGCCATCATCTTGGCGCCACTCTTCGTGCCGGCGACCAGCAAACATAGCGTCGGCGCCCTCAGTGAAGCGAGTGCGCGATGATGGATGGCGATCGTGAACTCGCCTATGCCTCTCCGCGACGCGCTAAGTGCCGACCATTCGGCCGCGTCTAGCCGCAAAAGAGCAATAGGCTTCGCCTGCAAATGCGCTATGAGCGTCGAAATCCAACTGCTCTTCATGCCTGCAGGCGCGTATGGACGCACATGTCCCAGACGAACTCCTCGGCAGACGAACCTGAGCCCAGCAAATGGCCCAGCCTCCTCGCCTCGGACGCTCTTGCTGGCGCCACTATATACACAC
>NZ_RZSF01000823.1:0-379 GCF_004023325.1 Mesorhizobium sp. M1A.F.Ca.ET.072.01.1.1
ATACCTATGAGGGCACGCATGACGTGCATGCGCTGATCCTCGGACGGGCGCAGACAAGCATCCAGGCGTTTTTCTAAGGTGTGTCGATATTCAGGTGATGCCGGCCTGCAAACGCCGATTTCCTGCGCTTCCGGTGCTCGCGTACTTCAAGTACGCTCCGCTCCGGTTCTCGGAAGTCGCCATTTTCGGCTCGGCCTAACCTGAATCTCGACACACCTTAGCCGGCAACGCTGCTTAAATTAGGTGCAGCGCAACATCTCTGCTTGGAGAATGGCCTGCATTTGTGTCAGGGTTCGGCGAATTGAAACGCCGAACTCAGGGGCCCCATGGCAATTCTGGCAGCCGTCCACCACCTGACCCACTACAGATACGACCGTCC
>NZ_RZSF01000824.1:0-379 GCF_004023325.1 Mesorhizobium sp. M1A.F.Ca.ET.072.01.1.1
CCATCAAGACAGACGCCGAGCTCGAAAAGCTGCGCATCGCCTCGGAGCTGATCACCGATTCCATGCTGGCGACCATCCAGTGGGCGCGTGAAGGCACGACCAAGACCGAGATCATCGAGCAGTTGCGGCGCGAGGAGACCAATCGCGGCGCGCATTTCGAATATTGCCTGCTGACGCTGGGCTCAAGCCACAACCGCGCGGCCTCGCCGCAAGCGTGGAAGCAGGGCGAGGTGCTGTCGATCGATTCCGGCGGCAATTATCACGGCTATATCGGCGATCTCTGCCGAATGGGCATCCTCGGCGAGCCGGACGCCGAGCTGGAGGATCTGCTGGCCGAGGTCGAAGCCGTCCAGCAGGCGGCGTTTTCGAAGGTCAGGGC
>NZ_RZSF01000825.1:0-379 GCF_004023325.1 Mesorhizobium sp. M1A.F.Ca.ET.072.01.1.1
GGCTGTCATCATATCGACCGCCTTGGCGAACACCTCGCGGCCGTCGATGATGGTCATCCGGGTCTCAGCGAGGTCGAGATCGGCCTGGAAGGGCTTGTTGCTTCCGCCCGCGGGAATCTGGATCAGCCCGTAGCGCGAGCCGTCGGAATCAACCGATGCGCCGAGAATGCCTCGATCCGGATCCTCGCAGGGACCGATCACCACGGCGCCTGCGGCGTCGGCAAACAGCACGGCGCTGGTGCGCTCGGCCGAATTGATGCGGCGGCTGAGGATGTTGGCGGCGATGACAAGGCTCGCTTTGCCGTGCAGGCGTGTAAATCCGTCCGCGAACATCAGCGCATAGATGAAGCCGGCGCATCAATTCGGCCGAGCGCACCAG
>NZ_RZSF01000826.1:0-378 GCF_004023325.1 Mesorhizobium sp. M1A.F.Ca.ET.072.01.1.1
GAAAGCGCTCCGATCCGCCGCCTCAAGGACGGCCTGCTGCTGCCAACGCCACAGCCGACGCCCGTGAAAGGCAAGATACTGGCGCTCTCCGAAAGCCTGTTCGAGGAGGACGCCGTGATCATCGATCGGCCGGCCAGCGCCAATGTGCGCTACGCCGCCGGGCACGGACCGGCGCTTGAGATATCCTGGCAGGGGTTTCGGGAGCTCGGCATCTGGTCCAGGCCGGGCGGAGCGCCGTTCCTTTGCATCGAGCCCTGGCATGGTCTTGCCAGCCCCGTCGATTTCGACGGCGAATTCACCGAAAAGCCGGGCGTGATGCTGATCCCGCCAGCCGCGACGCGTGTTCTGAGCTATCAGATCCATCTGGACTGATATGAT
>NZ_RZSF01000827.1:0-378 GCF_004023325.1 Mesorhizobium sp. M1A.F.Ca.ET.072.01.1.1
CATATATCCCTGCCCCACGCCCGCCTTGTCCGGCGGACACTCGAAGAGATGGGCGTGACCTCGATCCGCGTCGTGCTCAGCCACTGGCATGACGATCATATTGCCGGCAACGAGGTGTTCCATGATTGCGAGATCATCGCCAACCGCCTCACAGCCTCGGCCCTTGAACGCGGCCGGGCCGAGATCGAAGGCCGCAACCCGCCGATCAGGCCGCTCGTGCTCCCCAACAGGATATTCGATAACAACCTCCATCTGACCGTCGGAGCGATCCCCGTCGAACTCCGCCAGGTCGAAATCCACAGCCATGACGGGACGGTCCTGCTGATGCCCGATGCCGGCCTGTTGCTGGCGGGCGACACGCTGGAGGACTCGATCACC
>NZ_RZSF01000828.1:0-274 GCF_004023325.1 Mesorhizobium sp. M1A.F.Ca.ET.072.01.1.1
CAACAGAGCCCGCCTCGAGCGCGACGCGGCTGAGCAGGAGCGAGCTAAGGCTGTCTCGGCGAAAGTGCATGCCGAGCAGGCTGCAACTGAAACAGCGCAGGCGCTGGAGCGCGAACGCGCTTCGGCAATATCGGCCCAAGAGGACGTCAACAGAGCCCGCCTCGAGCGCGACGCGGCTGAGCAGGAGCGAGCTAAGGCTGTCTCGGCGAAAGTGCATGCCGAGCAGGCTGCAACTGAGACAGCGCAGGCGCTGGAGCGCGAACGCGCTTCGGCA
>NZ_RZSF01000829.1:0-203 GCF_004023325.1 Mesorhizobium sp. M1A.F.Ca.ET.072.01.1.1
ATAGCCGCCGATGCGCAGGCAGGTTTCGGTGCCGGGAATGTAGAAGTAGCCGGCCCCGTACACGTCGCAGATCTTGACGTATTCAGCCGGTTCCGGCTCGGCGACGGTCACCGCGTCGGCGGCGCGAGCACCGGAAACTGCGATCAGGGCCGCAGCTGAGCCGAGAAGAAGGCTCTTGATGTTCATTTTCTGACCTCCAGTCA
>NZ_RZSF01000082.1:0-21628 GCF_004023325.1 Mesorhizobium sp. M1A.F.Ca.ET.072.01.1.1
GGTTGACATCCGCTAAAAGCCTGGCGTCCGGCGCGGCAAGCAGCGGGAAGGCACGGTTGAAGTTGGTGCGGGTGCCGAGATTGAAGCGGCCCTGGTGCTCGCCGAAATGGTATTGCGCCCGACCGATTGGATTGGCCCAGGGCACCAACGTGATGGCGCCTCTAATGCGGCCTTCCGCTTCCGCCTTGGCAAGCATCGGCATCAGCGCGTCGATGGCGACGACACCCGGCAATTCTCCGGCATGAAGCGCCGCCTGCAGATAGACCGAGGGCGCCGACTTGTCCGTGCCCTCGAAGCGGAAAACTGGGAACTCATAAGCAACGCCTTCGCTGTCGCCTGCGATGCGCTCGATGGTCTTTTGCATGGGGTTCCTCCGGTGGGTGGCCAGACATGCATGGTTACGGCCAGGGTGTCAGTGGTCCAGTCCGCCCGCGCGATAGGCGCAAGCCGACCGTCGGACGCCTTGAGCACTGTTTGCCAAGATCGAGAAGCCCCGACGTGGAGCGGCGATCTGCCGTTACGCCAGCGGCTTCAAGTCCTGGGCGATGGTCGGCAGAAGCTCCGAGACGTTGGGGTGGATGTGCATGGCGCGCGCCAGCGTCGAGATCGGCGCCTTGGCATACATCAGGTCGAGCACAGAGTGGATCGCCTCGTCGCCGCCCGGTCCGAGCACCGAACAGCCGAGGATCTCGCCGGTGTCGGCGTCGGCCAGGATCTTCATGAAGCCTTGCGTCTCGCCCTTTTCGACGGCGCGGCCGACACGGGTCATCGGCCGCTGGCCGACAAGCGCGCGGCGGCCGGATTTCTTGACAGCGGTCTCGGTCATGCCGCAGCGGCCGAGCGGCGGATCGATGTAGAGCGCATAGGCCTCGATGCGGTCGCTGACCTTGCGCGGATCGTTGTCGAGCAGATTGGCGGCGACGATCTCGTAGTCGTTGTAGGAGGTGTGGGTGAAGGCGCCCTTGCCGTTGCAGTCGCCCATGGCCCAAATGCCGGGCACATTGGTGCGCAACTGGTCGTCGACGACGATGTAGCCGCGCTTGTCGACCTCGACGCCGGCCTTGTCGAGGCCGAGGTCGTCGGTGTTGGGGACGCGGCCGAGTGCCAGCAGCACATGCGAGCCGACCGCCGGCGGCTTGCCGGCAGAGAAGGTCACGGCGATACCGTTGCCCTGCCTGGCAAAGCCGATGTCCTCCGCGCCGACATGGACGGTGACGCCTTCGTTTTCGAGGATGGACTGGATCGCGGCCGAGACGTCCTCGTCCTCGCGGCCGGTCAGCCGCGGCGCTTTCTCGATCACCGTGACCTCGGAGCCGAAACGGCGGAACATCTGGGCGAATTCGAGCGAGATATAGCTGCCGCCGACGACGACCAGATGGCTGGGCAGCACATCGAGATCCATCATCGAGGAGTTGGTGAGATAGGGGACGTCGTTGACGCCGGTCAGGTCCGGCACGGAGGCCCGGCCGCCGGTGTTGAGGAAGATTTTTGGCGCGGTCAGCAGGTCGTCGGCGACGCGCACTGTATTAGCGGATTCGAATCTGGCATGGCCGCGATAAAGCGTGCAGCCCTTCATCCCCGCGATCCAGCTTTCGAGATTGCCGCGGGCGTCATTGGTCACCTTGTCCTTGCGTGCCTTGATTCTTTGATAGTCGACCCCGACCGGACCGGAGAGCGCGACGCCATAGTCGGCGGCGCGGCGGGCAAGATGCGCGGCGTAGGCGCTCGCCACCATCGCCTTGGTCGGCATGCAGCCGGTGTTGACACAGGTTCCGCCAATAAGCTTGCGCTCGATCAGCGAACTGCGTGACGCGGCCTTCCGAAAGCGTTGCGGTGTTGCCGCCGAGCAAAAGCGCCTCGTGCGGCTCGGTCGTGGCATAGACGAAGATGGTGCCCGCCGCGGCGAAAATCTTCGGCAGTTCGGCGCGCAATTCCTCGCGCAGCTTGTAGTCGAGATTGGCGAGCGGCTCGTCGAGCAGCACCAGGCTGGCGTTCTTGACGATGGCGCGGGCAAGCGCCGTGCGCTGCTGCTGGCCGCCCGAGAGGTTGAGCGGCGTGCGGTCGAGATAGGGCGTGAGCTTGAGAAGTGCCGCAGCGTTGCGCACCTCCTTGTCGATCCTGGCCTGTTCGATGCCGGCAACCCGAAGCGGCGAGGCGATGTTCTCGTACACCGTCATCGCCGGATAGTTGATGAATTGCTGGTAGACCATGGCGACGTTGCGCTTCTGCACCGGCTGTCCGGTGACGTCCTTGCCGTCGAACCAGACCGAGCCGGAAGTTGGCGCGTCGAGCCCGGCCATCAGCCGCATCAGGCTGGTCTTGCCGGAAAGCGTCGGCCCGAGCAGGACATTCAGCGAGCCGTGCTGAAGCGTCAGCGACACGTCGCGAATATGCTCCTGCGCGCCGACCGTCTTCGTCACGTTCCTCAGTTCCAGCATCACGCCTCCTCCCAGGCCTTGCGCATCAGCTCGATCCTCATTCCGCCGCGGCGACATGGCGGCTGCTCAACCCACGCATGAATTCTTCCAATGCCGCCGTCTGCTCGCGGCTGAAATGCAGGCCGCGTTTGGTCCTGCGCCACAGCACGTCCTCGGCGGTGATCGCCCACTCGTTCTCGACCAGGTAGCGCACCTCGGCTTCATAGAAGTCGGCACCGAAATTGCGGCCGAGATCGGCATTCGACTTGGCGAGGCCAAGCAGCTTCTCCGCGCGCGTGCCGTAAAGCCGGGTCAATCTGCGTGCCAGCCGTTGGTCGAGGAATGGATAGGCGTTCTTGAGCCTCGATACCTGCGCGTCGAACCCGGTCGCGGGAAAATCGCCGCCGGGCAGCGGCGCGTTGGCGGTCCATGGCTTGCCGCGCTTGCCGAGAAAGCCTTCGATCTTCTCCAGCATCGATTCCGCCAGCCGGCGGAACGTGGTGATCTTGCCGCCGAAGGCGTTGAGCAAGGGGGCAGCACCCTCCCCGCCATCGGCCTTCAGCACATAGTCGCGGGTCGCCTCCTGCGCCTTCGAGGCGCCGTCGTCATAAAGCGGGCGCACCGCCGAATAGGTCCAGACGATGTCCGAACGCTTGACCGGCTGGGCGAAATATTCGCTCGCGGCGGCGCAAAGATAGTCGATCTCGGCATCGCTGATCTTCACCTCATGCGGATCGCCCGGAAAGTCGCGGTCGGTGGTGCCGATCAGCGTGAACTCTTCCTCGTAAGGAATGGCGAAGATGATGCGTCCGTCCTTGTTCTGAAAGAAATAGGCGCGCGGATCGTCGAACTTCTTGCCGATGACGATGTGGCTGCCCTGCACCAGCCGAACATTGTGCACATCGTTCTGCCCGACGGTTTTTGCCAATACCTGATCCACCCACGGCCCGGCGGCGTTGACGAGAAGACGCGCGCAGACTTTCTCGATCTCGCCGGTCAGCACGTTCTGGATCTTGATCGTCCACAGCGCGCTCTCGCGGCGCGCGCTGACCACCTTGGTGCGAGTGCGGATGACGGCGCCGCGGTCGGCCGCGTCGCGGGCATTGAGCGCCACCAGGCGGGCATCGTTGACCCAGCCGTCCGAATATTCGAACGCCTTGCGGAACAGCGGCTTCAGCGGCTTGCCGGCCGGATCGGTGGCCATGTCCAGCGTCTTGGTCGCCGGCAGCAGCTTGCGCCCGCCGATATGGTCGTAAAGGAAAAGGCCGAGCCGGATCAGCCAGGCGGGACGCAGGCCCTTAGCGTAAGGCAACACGAAGCGCATCGGCCAGATGATATGCGGCGCGTTCTTCCACAGAACCTCGCGCTCCATCAGCGCCTCGCGCACCAGCCGGAATTCGTAGAACTCGAGATAGCGCAACCCGCCATGGATCAGTTTGGTCGAGCCGGAGGAAGTCCCGCTGGCGAGATCGTTCATCTCGGCGAGGTATACGGAAAATCCACGGCCAACGGCGTCGCGGGCGATGCCGCAGCCATTGATGCCGCCGCCTATGACAAAAATGTCATGGATCGGAGATGCGTCCACAGGGTTCCTCCACGATTTCGCATTGCACCATTTTTGTGTTTCGCGAAACCGTGGCGGGATTATTTCGAACTCGATCCGAATGTCAAACGAAATATCACAGATGCGTGAGATGTCCGTGAAGAGACTCTATCCGAGCGCTGTCTCGATCAAACGAACCTCCGTTTCCTCGCAAATCCGGCGCACCGAAGGAATGTCGCAACGGTCGGTGATGAAGGTGTTCACCTGCGACAGGTGACCAATGCGAACCGGCGCCGTGCGCTCGAATTTTGTCCGGTCGGAGACGAGAATCACATGACGCGCATTGGCGATGATGGCCTGCGCCACTTTCACTTCGCGAAAGTCGAAGTCGAGCAGCGCGCCGTCATGGTCGATGGCCGAGGCGCCGATGACGGCGTAGTCGACTTTGAACTGGCGAATGAAATCCACCGCGGCCTCACCGACGACGCCGCCGTCGGAGCCGCGCACAACGCCGCCGGCGATCACCACCTCGATCGAAGGATAGATCCGCATCCTATTGGCAACGTTGATGTTATTGGTGATGACCATAAGCCCGTTATGGTCGAGAAGCGCCTTTGAGACGGCTTCCGTCGTGGTGCCTATATTGATGAACAGCGAGGCGTTGTCGGGAATGAGCCTGGCCGCGGCGCGGCCGATCGCCTCCTTCTCATCGGCAGCGATTTTGCGCCGCGCCTCGTATTCCATGTTCTCGATGCCGGACGGGAACAGCGCCCCGCCATGGATGCGCGTCAGCAGCCGCTGGTCACAGAGATCGTTGAGGTCCTTGCGGATGGTCTGCGGCGTCACGCTGAAATGAGTCGCCAGGTCGTCGACCAGCACCCGGCCGTTGTCCTTCGCCATCTGGATGATCTCGGTGTGACGGGGCGAAAGGAACATCCGCTATCCTTCATTTTCGTTTTTTCCGTCTATATCGGAAAACGAAAGCGATGGAAAGGGACAAGCCGGCTAACGAACCTCGCCTTCTCGCAAAGGCAAACCGGTCCGCAATCAGTTTGCCGCCTCAAAGGTAAGCCCGCGCGCAACCTCTGTGACGACATCGAAGGCCGCATCAATATCGCCGGCCGTGGTCTCGAACTGTCCCGCCTGAAAGCGGATCGCCACCCGACCATCGACGCGCGTTTGCGTCAGATAGGTGCGTCCGTCCGTGTTGATGGCGTCAACGAGACGCAAATTGTGCTCGTCTGGATCGGCACCCTGAAGGGCGCGATGACGGAACGAGAACAGCGACAGCATCGGCTCGGTGACGAGCTCGAAATCGGCTTCCCCGGCCAGGCGTGCGGCAAGTCCCTCGCTCCAGGCTACATGGTTTCGAATCGTCTTGCGCAATCCTTCCAGCCCGTGGGCGCGCAGCAGGAACCAGAGTTTCAGCGCACGGAAGCGGCGGCCAAGCGGCACCGACCATTCCGAATAATTGATGATGCCGTCATGACCTCTGGTCTTGAGATAGTCCGGCTTGATGGCCAGCGTGCGCACAAGGTCTTCCGGTTGGCGGACGAATTGGATCGAGCAGTCGAATTGCGCGCCGAGCCATTTGTGCGGATTGAAGACGATGGAATCGGCGCTCTCGACACCGGCCCAGAAATGCCGGAACTCCGGGCAGATCATTGCCGACCCGGCCCAGGCCGCATCGACGTGCAGATAAAGGCCGTGCCGCTTCGCCACGGCCGCTACGGCAGCGATGTCGTCGGTGCCGCCGGTGCTGGTGCCGCCGACGCAGGCGATAATGCCCGCCGGCAGCAGGCCGGCCTCGCTATCGGCGATAATTGCCGCCTCGAGCGCCGGCGTATCCATCGCGCGAAAACGACCGGTTACCGGAATACGGATGAGATTCTCCTCGCCGATGCCGGCGACCCAGATCGCTCGGTCGATCGAAGTGTGAACCTGGTTGGAGCAATAGACACGCAGCTTCGCATGGCCGGCGAGACCTTGTCTGTTTCCCTGCCAGTCAAGCGCCCGCTCGCGCATGGTGAGCACCGCGGCAAGCGTCGCCGACGAAGCCGAATCCTGAATGACACCGGAGAATCCTTCGGGCAGGCCCAGCGCCTGGCGCATCCAGTCGACGATACGCGTCTCGAGCTCTGTCGCCGCCGGCGAGGTCTGCCACAGCATGCACTGCGCGGCCATCGCCGAGACGAGATACTCGGCCACCACCGAGACCGGCGCCGCGTTGGCCGGGAAATAGGCGAAGAAGCGCGGATGCTGCCAATGCGTCATCCCGGGCACGATCTTCGTTTCGAAATCGGCGAAGATTTTTTCCATCGGCTCGGCCGTCTCGGGCGGCGACTCTTCGATGCTCCTGAATATGTCGCCGGGCGCGATCGCCGGCCGCACCGGACGATCGCGCAGGCTGGACCGGTAGTCCACGCCCCAATCCGCGGCTCGCCTCGACCAATCGCGGAATTCTTTCTTGTCCATGTATCCTCTCAGCAGCCGCCGGACCTTGATCGGCCCGCCACTTCGACTTTAATTAACATGTTAAATATAATGAGGCATCCGCTTCGTAGGCGAACGCCCTAGCCGGGAAAATCGGGCAGGCTGGCGAAGGCCGCCTTTAGCGCGTTGGACCAGCCATCCGATATGGTTCGGTAATATTGGTCTTCATGACCGATCCGCTTCTTCAGGCCGACCTTGAAAGCATCCAGTTCCAGGAAGAGCAGGTCGAGCGGCAGGCCGACCGACAGGTTCGACTTCAGCGTCGAGTCGAAGGAGACCAACAGCAGCTTCACCGTCTCGGCCAGGCTCATCGTACGGTCATAGGCACGGATGATGATCGGCTTGCCGTATTTGGTCTCGCCGATCTGGAAAAATGGCGTGTCGTCGGTCGACTCGATGAAATTGCCCTCGGGATAGATCATGAACAGCCGGGGTTGGCTGCCCTTGATTTGGCCGCCGAGGATGAAGGAGGCGTTGAAATAGGAATCCGCCTGATCGCCGGCGGGCGAAGACTGTGCGATCACCTCTTTCACCGTCTCGCCGACCAGCCGCACCGTCTGGTACATTGACGGGGTCTCGAGCAGCTTCTCGTGACGGTCGCCGGCCGCCTTGTTGCGCTCGTCCAGCAGGCTGACCACGGCTTGCGTCGTGGCAAGATTGCCTGCAGACATCAGCACGATGACGCGCTCGCCAGGCTCTTCCCAGACATGCATTTTCCTGAAGGTCGAAATCGAATCCATGCCGGCATTGGTGCGCGTGTCCGACATGAACACGAGTCCACGATCGATCTTGAGGCCGACGCAATAGGTCATGGTCGCTCTTCTGGTGAATCTTGGCAGAGACTACTGCTCTACCGTGACGGTGACGGCAAGCTTCTCTTCCGCTTGCCCCAGCAGTATTCCCGACACAGGCGAGGCATCGCTATAGTCCCGACCCGTCGCCACTCTTACATAGCGTTCGTCGGGAGAGATACCGTTGGCGGGATCAAAGGCAACCCACCCCAGGCCCGGCACATGCGCTTCTGCCCAGGCATGGCTTGCCGCCTGCTCGACCGAGGCATCCATCATCAGATAGCCGCTGATATAGCGCGCGGGGAAGCCCATCACGCGCACCGCGGCGGTGAAGATGTGGCTGTGATCCTGGCAGACACCGGCCTTCAGCGTCAGCGCTTCTTCCGCCGGCGTCACGGCGCTGGTCGTCCCAGGCTTATAGGCGACGCGCTCCCGGATCGCGCCCATCAGCTTGTGCAGCCTGTCGATATCCGTCCCCTCCCCGACCGAAGCGGCCAGGTCGCGAATGCCGTCGCCGACGGTCGTAAGCGGCGTTTGCTGACTGAACAGCCAGAGCGGCGCGAAACCATGATGCGCACCGGACACACCGGCAGTGTCGCGCGTCGTCACCTCGCCCGCCGCCTCGACTATGATGGTGTGCTGGCCGCCCTCGGCACTCACCAGCCGCGTGTCATTGCCGAAATGGTCCGTGAAGCGAACCTCCTCTCGGGCTCCGTCGATCTTGATCACCCAGGACGCAACCGTCTGAGTCGATCCGCTAACCGGCATCAGACGCAGCCGCTGCAACAGGTACTGCACCGGTGCGTCGTAGCGGTACTCGGTCCGGTGTGTGATCTTGAGCCGCATGGCGCCTGTCTCTCCAGCGCTCAGTAGAACCGGTAGTCCAGGGCGATCTCATCCCCCAGCCTGGTGTTGTCACGAATGAATTCCGCCAGGAACTCATGCAGGCCGTGGTCGAAAATATCCTTGATCGACCCCTTCTTCAGCATCGTCTGAATTTTCTCGGCGGTGGCGTGGCAGGCATGGCGCTCGCCATAGTCGTCGGCGAGGAATCTCAGATGCTCGCCCAGGAAGCGATAGCAGAAGGTCAGCGAGCGCGGCATGCGGACATTGAGGATCAGATAGTCGGCGATGTTGGTCGGCTTGTAGTCCGCGTCATACACCCACCGGTAGGAGCGGTGCGCCGACACCGAGCGCAGGATCGATTCCCATTGATAATTGTCGAGTGTCGAGCCCACCCAGGAGATCGACGGCAAGAGCACATAATATTTCACGTCGAGGATGCGGGCCGTGTTGTCGGCGCGCTCCACATAGGTGCCGAGCTGCGAGAAGTCGAAGATCTCGTTGCGCAGCATCGTGCCGTAGAACGAGCCGCGGATCAGCGCCGTCTCGCGCTTGATCGCGTCGAGCACCGTCGGCAGATCGCGCTCGTCGATCGGCCGTGCCAGCATCCGCTTCAGCGACATCCAGGCCTCGTTGATGCTCTCCCAGGTCTCGCGCGTCAGCGCTGTGCGCACCATGCGCGCATTGTTGCGCGCCGTCTCGATCGAGGCCATCGTACTCGAAGGATTCGAAGTATCGCGCAGCAGGAAATCCGAGACGTTCGCGACGGTGTAGTCCTGGTATTTCTGCGAGAAGGCCAGGTCGGAACCGGCGCTGAGCAGGACGGAGTTCCATTCCTCCGACGCGTTCTGCGTGCGCGTCAGCGCCATGCGCAGGCCGGCATCGACCAGGCGCGCCATGTTTTCGGCCCGCTCTATATAGCGGTTCATCCAGTAGAGACCGTTGGCGGTGCGGCCGAGAAGCATGTCAGCTTGCTCCGGTGTCGAGCGAATAGCGAATAGTGAGTAGCAAGTAGCGAAAAAAAGATTTCATGATCTCTGTTGAAGGCTCCTGATCATCGATCGCAGCATTTTTCCGATTTCGTCAGTTTGGCCACCTTCCAAACAATTAGGTCCCTGTAAGAATTGATTGCGTCGGATCCCCCTCTTTCCCTATTCGCTATTCGCTATTCGCTATTCGCTACTCTCTATTCGCTCTTTAATCATCCAACACCCACGTATCCTTCGTCCCACCGCCTTGCGAGGAATTGACCACAAGCGACCCCTCCTTGAGCGCGACGCGAGTCAGGCCGCCCGGGACGATCTGGATACGATCCGAAACCAGCACGTAAGGCCTGAGATCGACATGACGCGGCGACAGCCCCTTCTCGGTCAGGATCGGGCATGTCGACAGCGCGAGCGTCGGCTGGGCGATGTAGTTGCCGGGTTTGGCCTGCAGCTTCTTGGCGAACGCCTCGCATTCCTTCTTGGTCGCCGCGGGGCCGACCAGCATGCCGTAGCCGCCGGAGCCGTGCACTTCCTTGATGACAAGCTCGCCGATGTGCTCCAGCACATATTTCAGGCTGTCGGGCTCCGAGCAGCGCCAGGTCGGGATGTTGCCGAGGATCGCCTTGCGGCCGGTGTAGAACTCGACGATCTCGGGCATGTAGGAATAGATCGCCTTGTCGTCGGCAATGCCGGTGCCCGGCGCATTAGCGATGGTGATGTTGCCGGCCCGATAGACATCCATGATGCCCGGCACGCCGAGCGCGGAATCCGGCCGGAAGGTCAGCGGATCGAGGAAGGCGTCGTCCACGCGCCGGTAAAGCACGTCGATCTGCTTGTAGCCTTCGGTGGTGCGCATCGTGACATGGCCGTCGACCACGCGCAGATCCTGTCCTTCGACCAGTTGCACGCCCATCTGGTCGGCGAGGAAGGCGTGCTCGAAATAGGCGGAGTTGTAGCTGCCCGGCGTCAGCACCGCGATGGTCGGCGCGCCCTTTGCGCTCTGCGGCCGCACCGCCGCCAGCGACTGGCGCAGCAGTTGCGGATAGTTCTCCACCGGCCGCACCTTGATCTGCTGGAACAGCTCCGGGAAGAGCTGCATCATCGTCTCGCGGTTCTCCAGCATGTAGGAGACGCCCGACGGCGTGCGGGCATTGTCCTCGAGCACGTAGAATTCGTTCTCGCTGATGCGCACGATGTCGACGCCGATGATGTGGGTGTAGACGCCGGCCGGCGGTCTCACACCGATCATCTCCGGCAGGAACGCTTCATTCTTCGCCACCAGTTCTTTGGGAACGCGCCCGGCGCGCAGGATTTCCTGGCGGTGGTAGATATCGTCGAGAAAGGCGTTGAGCGCCTGCACGCGCTGCTCGATGCCCTGCGTCAGCCGGCGCCATTCCTGGCCGGAAATGATGCGCGGGACGATGTCGAAGGGGATCAGCCGTTCGGAAGCTTCCTGCTCGCCATAGACGGCGAAGGTGATGCCGGTCTTGCGGAAGACGCGTTCGGCGTCCTCCATTTTCTGGGTGAGCCTGGCCGGGTCCTGTTCCTTCAGCCAGCGATCATAAGCCTGATATGGTCTTCTCAATCCGGAGACTTCCGGAAGCATTTCGTCGAACGCTGCCAATCGCGTACTCCCCTCTGAAGCCATTTCACTGGCCCGGCTGGAGAAAATCAAGCGCAATCGATGATTTGGGCGGCGCTGGCGGCCGTCCTATGCAAATTGCCTACGATTAGGGCAGCGGGAGCGACGCCGGGTCAGTTCATGCCCGGTGAGCGGGCATCAAACGGCAAATCAGAACGCCCGGAAAGTGACGATGGTGAAGGTGTCCTTGATTCCAGGCAGGATCTGCACCCGTTCATTGATGAAGTGGCCGATGTCTTCCTCGTCGTCGACATAGAACTTTGCGAGCAGGTCGTAATTGCCGGCGGTCGAATAGATTTCGGAGGCGATCTCGGCATCGGCGAGCGCGCTGGCGACCTCATAGGCTTTGCCCAGATCGCACTTTATCTGCACGAAAAATGCCTTCATTTCCCGGTCCTGCCAGTCTTCGCGAATGAGCGGCCCTTGTGGCAGACTAGCGACAGGCTTTCAAGCATCAGGCTGCACGCGCCTTGGCGGCCGCTTGCCGCAACTCCGCGATCGGCATGCCACACCGGCCCGGGGACGCCACCAAGGACAGTTCGGGAACACCTCAGGTCAGGTCCTAGCGGAGGCATCCGTGCGGGCAAGAAATCTGCGCAACGGTGAAACCACGGCACGCCGCCTAGCGTATGTTAATTGTCTATCCACGCGAATTCTGGAGACAGGCTATGCGCCGCGTATTGTTCGCACTCGCTCTCGTTCCGATGGTTCTCGCATCCATGGCCTTCGCCGGTGACGCCGAGATCAAAGCGGCGCAAACAGTCATCGACAGCCAGCTCAAGGCCTTTCTCGCCGATGACGGCGCCACCGCCTACAGCTTCGCCGCGCCAAATGTGAAGCGGATCTTCCCGACCGTCGACACCTTCATGAACATGGTGACCAACGGCTATGCGCCGGTGCGCAGGCCGCAGAACTATTCCTTTGGCAAGGTGGAGCAGACCGGGCCGGCCTCGATCGTCCAGCAGGTGCTGATCGTCGGGCCCGACGGCAAGGACTATGAGGCGGTGTACACGCTCGAACAGCAGCCCGACGGCAGCTTTAAGATCACCGGCTGCAGCCTGCGCGCCGCGACTTCGGTGAGCACATAAAAGCGTTCATAGCGCCGGCAGATCGCCCCTCGCCCAGCATTCCGAAATCTCGGCAGCGCGCGTCTCGAAGGCTTTTGCCTCGATCGCGGCGCGGATGTCCTGCATCAGCTTCTGGTAGTAGGACAGGTTGTTCCAGGTGAGCAGCATTGCGCCGAGCGACTCCTGCGAGCGCACGAGATGATGGAGATAGGCGCGCGAATAGTCGCGCGCGGCCGGGCAGTCGCTTTCCTCGTCCAGCGGACGCGGATCGTCGGCATGGCGGGCGTTGCGCAGGTTGATCTTGCCGCGGCGCGTATAGGCCAGACCATGGCGGCCGGCGCGCGTCGGCATCACGCAGTCGAACATGTCGATGCCGCATGCCACGGATTTCAAGATGTCGTCCGGGGTGCCGACACCCATCAGGTAGCGCGGCCTGTCGGCCGGCAGTTCCGGGCAGGTTATGTCCAGCATCTCCAGCATCACCGCCTGCGGCTCGCCGACCGCCAGCCCACCGACGGCATAGCCTTTGAGGTCCATAGCCGCCAGCGCCTGCGCCGAACGCACGCGCATCACAGCACTGTCGCCGCCCTGCACGATGCCGAACATCGCCTTGCCCGGCTGATCGCCGAACGCCGTCTTGCAGCGTTCGGCCCAGCGCAGCGACAGTTCCATGGCGCGCTCGATTTCCTTCGGCTTGGCGGGAAGCGCCGTACACTCGTCGAGCTGCATCTGGATATCGGAATCGAGCAGCCCCTGGATTTCGATCGACCGCTCCGGCGACATCTCGTAGCGCGCACCGTCGATATGCGAGCGGAAGGTGACGCCCGTTTCGCTAAGCTTCCTCAGCTTCGACAGCGACATTACCTGGAAGCCGCCGCTATCGGTCAGGATCGGGTGCGGCCAGCGCGCGAATTCATGCAGGCCGCCGAGCTTCGCCACGCGCTCGGCGCCTGGCCTGAGCATCAAATGATAGGTGTTGCCGAGGATGATGTCGGCGCCGACGCCGCGCACCTGATCCATATACATGGCCTTGACGGTGCCGCCGGTGCCGACCGGCATGAAGGCCGGCGTGCGGATCTCGCCGCGCGGCATGCTGATGAGGCCGCGCCGCGCATTACCGTCGGTGGCGAGCAGCTTGAAAGAGAAAGTCTCAGCCATCGAATTCCTTGTCGTGCACCGGGGCGCCGGGTGCCTGCTCGTCGAGCGACTGCCGGTAGCGGACGCAGCCGCGCATGAATTTCGGCCACGGCGGCACGGCGATCGCCGGCTCCGTCTTCTCCGGCAGCAGGTCCCAGAGGTCGGGATGATGCCAGCAGAGATCATGGCCGGTCGCATCGCGATGCGCGCGGATACCGGCGCGCAGCTTCGTCACTTCCGCGATGAGCGCCTCGCGGTCCATTCTCTCTAGATCATCGTCCATCGCTCGTCTCCGCTCGGTGAAGCAGGCTGGAGTCCCCGTAGGAGTAGAACCTGTAGCGGCTCTCGATGGCATGCGCATAGGCCGAACGCATCGCGTCCAGTCCGCTGAAGGCCGAGACCAGCATGAACAGCGTCGAGCGCGGCAGGTGGAAATTGGTCATCAGCATGTCAGCTGTCTTGAAGCGGTAGCCGGGGGTGATGAAGATATCGGTCGGCCCGGACCAGGCCTCGATCCTGCCGTCCTCACGCGCGGCACTTTCCAGAAGGCGCAGCGAGGTCGTGCCGACGGCGACAATCCGCCCTCCCCGCGCCCTTGCAGCGTTGAGCGCGTCTGCCGTCTCTTGGCTCACCAAACCCGTTTCCGCATGCATCTTATGGTCGGCGGTATCGTCGGCCTTAACCGGCAAAAAGGTGCCGGCGCCGACATGCAGCGTGACGAAGCGCCGCTCGATGCCCTTGGCTTCCAGCGCTGCAAACAGCTCCGGCGTGAAATGCAGGCCGGCGGTGGGGGCCGCGACCGCGCCCTCTTCCCTGGCATAGATGGTCTGGTAGTCGCTGCGGTCGCGCTCGTCGTCATCTCGCTTCGAGGCGATGTATGGCGGCAATGGGATATGGCCTACGGCGTGCATTGCCTCGTCGAGAAAGACGCCCGAGAGGTCGAAGCCGAGCAACACCTCGCCCGCCTCGCCCTTCTCGATCACTGTCGCGTCGAGCTGGCCGAGGAAGCAGGAATTCTGGTCGTGGCCGAAATGAATGCGGTCGCCGACGGCGATGCGCTTGCCGGGCCGCATGAAGGCCCGCCAGCGGTCTGGCGCGAGCCGCATATGCAGCGTGGCCTCGACCTGCGCCATCGCTTCGCCGCGCTTGCGGATGCCTTTCAGCTGGGCCGGAATGACCTTGGTATCGTTAAATACCAGCACGTCGCCTTCTCTCAGCAGCGACGGCAGATCGCTGACGGTGCGGTCGCGCAGCGTTTCGCCCGGTTTGACCACCAAGAGCTTGGCGCTGTCACGCGGCTCCGCCGGGCGCAGCGCAATGCGCTCCTCCGGCAGGTCGAAGTCGAAAAGATCGACGCGCATCAGTAGAGCCGGATGAGCAGCGCTCCAACGAGCAGCAGCACGGCGCCGGCCACGCGGCCAAGCGAGACCTCGCGCACGGCAACACCAAGGAAGCCGGCCCGGTCGACCAGCATGCCGGCGATCAGTTGGCCGGCGACCAGGAAGGCCATCAGCGCCGCCGCACCGATGCGCGGCGTAAGAATGGTGGAGAGCGTGACGTAGAATCCGCCGAGCATGCCGCCGGCGACGAACAGCCAGGGTGCCGGCGCCTTCCAGTCGAGCGAGAGGCCCTGCAGCTTCACCACGGCGATCGCGATGATACCGAGAACGACGGCGCCCGACAGGAACGAGAAAGCGGCGGCTGCGACCGGAAGGCCGAGGCCGCGCGCCAATTGCGAGTTGATCGGCGCCTGGATGGCGATGAAGGCGCCGGACAGGATGCCGAGCAGGGACCAGACTGCGCCCATCATCGTACTATGCCTTACTTGACGTCGGCCGCGACCTTCAGCGACACGATCTTGTCGGGATCCTGCACCGGCTCGCCGCGCTTGATCTTGTCGACATTCTCCATGCCTTCGATGACCTGGCCCCAGACCGTGTACTGGCGGTTGAGGAAGGAGGCATCGTCGAAGCAGATGAAGAACTGCGAGTTCGCCGAGTTCGGGTTCTGCGCCCGCGCCATCGAGCAGGTGCCGCGGCCGTGATTGGCGTTGGAGAATTCGGCCTTGAGGTCCGGCTTGTCGGAGCCGCCCATGCCGGCGCGCGACGGAGCGAAGGTCGGCTTCGAGGAGTTGCCGAACTTGACGTCGCCGGTCTGCGCCATGAAGCCGTCGATGACACGGTGGAACACCACGCCGTCATAGGCGCCCTCGCGCGCCAGTTCCTTGATGCGCGCCACGTGACCGGGCGCAAGGTCCGGATACATTTCGATGACGACCTCGCCCTTCGTCGTTTCCATGATGAGCGCGTTCTCTCGGTCCTTGATCTCAGCCATGTCAGAAAATCCTTTTGAAAATCGAGCAGTTACTTGTTGTCGGCAGCGATGCGGACTTTGATCATGCGGTCCGGGTCCTTGACCGTGCCGTTGTCCGCCTCATCGCCCTTCTTGATCTTGTCCACCAGATCCATGCCGCTCTCCACCTTGCCGACAATGGTGTACTGCCCGTCGAGGTTCGGCGCGGGCGCGAACATGATGAAGAACTGGGAATTGGCCGAGTTCGGGTCCTGTGAGCGGGCCATGCCGACCACGCCACGGGTGAATTGCTCGGTCTGCGAGAACTCGGCAGGCAGATCGGGAAGGTCGGATCCGCCCGTGCCGACAGCCTCGGGATTAAAACCCTTCTTCATGTTGCCGAACTTGACGTCGCCGGTCTGGGCCATGAAGCCGTCGATGACGCGATGGAAGGCGACATTGTCATAGGCGCCCTCGCGCACCAGCTTCTTGATCTGCGCCACATGCTTCGGCGCCAGATCGGGACGCAGCGCGACGGTCACGTCACCGTCCTTCAGCGTGATGATCAAGGTGTTTTCCTTGTCGGCTGCCGAGGCCGGCAAGGACGCCGCCAAAACGCCGGCAAGCACGACAAGCAACGAAGCAAGCTTTTTCAGCTGCATGAGGTTCTCCGAAAGTCTTTGTTTGGGTGCATGTCGTTGCCCCAAAACCGGGATCCACCTTTGGGCGACATGCACTATTTCGCGAATTTGGCAGTGAGGGCGCCTGCGACCGCCGCCGGCACGAACGGGCGGATGTCGCCGCCCATCGACGCAATCTGGCGGACAAGTGTGGCGGTAATGGTGCGCACAGACGGGCTGGCCGGCAGGAAAACCGTCTGCAGCTCCGGCGCCATGGTCTCGTTCATGCCCGCCATCTGCATCTCATAGTCGAGATCGGTGCCGTCGCGCAGGCCGCGGATGATGATCGAGGCGCCATGCTTCCTGGCGGCGTCGATGACCAGCCCATCGAAGGAGACGACCTCGATGCGGTCGCTGTCGCGGCCGAATTCCGCCTTGGTCGCGGCCTCGATCAGCTTCACGCGTTCCTCGAAGGAAAACAGCGGCGTCTTGCCGGGATGAATGCCGATTGCAGCGTAGACGGTGTCGGCCACGGCAAGCGAAGCCTTCAACACGTCGAGGTGACCATTGGTCAGCGGGTCGAAGGAGCCGGCGTAAAGGGCGGTGCGTTCGGTCATGGCAGGCTTCTAGCGAGCCTCTCCGACAAAGGCAAATCCCATTGCTGCACCCGGTCGTGAACCTTTTCACGGACGTCAACGACAGACGAATGCGACAATCACGAACGCTTCACGCAGCATTCACCAGCTTGCCGCTTCAGGAGATGAAACCAAAGCACCATCTTTATCGTTGTGATCGCAGGAGAACACGCAAATGCTGATCTACATGCTTGCCACTGCAATGACCATTGTGATGCTGATCGCCACCGCATTCGGGTTGCACCAGGAAGCGGCACGGGTGCGCATCAAGACCAACACCAAGCGGCTCGATGGCTTCGTAGGCCGCAACCTGTACCATCGCCGCTGACTTCCAGCCATGATCGCACCGGCCCGGGGGCCGGTGGCGCGCAGTAAGGCTATTCGGGATTTCCCTCGCCCGGATCTTCTGCAGTGTCGGCTTCACCCGAAGGCGCTTCCTCGGCTTCCTCGTCCGACTGCGGCTCCGAAATCCGCTCGACCGACACCACCTTCTCACCCTCGGCGGTGTTGAAGATGGTCACGCCCTTGGTGGCGCGGCTGGCGAAGCGGATGCCATCGACCGGAACCCGGATGACGGTGCCGCCATCCGATACCAGCATGATCTGATCGTCGTTGCCGACCGGGAAGGTCGCGACCAGCCGGCCGATCTCGGCCACTTTCGAGACATCCGTGGCGCGGATGCCCTTGCCGCCGCGACCCGTCAGCCGGAAATCATAGGACGAGGAACGCTTGCCGTAGCCGTATTCGGTCACCGTCAGCACAAGCTGCTCGTGCATCTTGAGGAATTCGTAGCGCTCGTCGGAAAGCTCGGCTTCCTCGCCGATCTCCTCATTGGTCAGCGCGATCTCTTCCTCCTCGGCTGCACCGCCGGCGGCAAGCCGACGCTCGGATGCCGCACGCTTGAGATAGGCCGCGCGCTCAGCCGGTGAAGCATCTACATGTTCGATCACCGACATCGAGATCACGCGGTCGGTTTCGGCCATGGCGATGCCGCGCACGCCGACGGAATTGCGGCTCTGGAAGACGCGCACATCGGAGACCGAGAAGCGGATGCACTGGCCGGAATTCGCCGTCAGCAGCACGTCGTCATTGTCCGTGCAGGTCTCGACGCCGAGGATTTCGTCGCCTTCCTCCTCCAGCTTCATGGCGATCTTGCCGTTGCGGTTGACCTGGACGAAGTCGGACAGCTTGTTGCGCCGCACGGTGCCGCGCGTGGTTGCGAACATCACGTCGAGCTCGCCCCAGCTCGTCTCGTCCTCCGGCAGCGGCATGATGGTGGTGATGCGCTCGCCCTGCTCGAGCGGCAGCATGTTGATCAGCGCCTTGCCGCGCGACTGTGGGTTGCCGACCGGCAGGCGCCAGACCTTTTCCTTGTAGACGATGCCGCGCGAGGAGAAGAACAGCACCGGCGTATGCGTGTTGGCGACGAATAGCCGGGTGACGAAATCTTCTTCCTTGGTCGACATGCCGGAGCGGCCCTTGCCGCCGCGACGCTGCGCCCGGTAGAGCGACAGCGGCACGCGCTTGATGTAGCCGGAATGGCTGACCGTGACGACCATGTCCTCGCGCTGAATCAGGTCTTCGTCTTCCATGTCCGCCCCGCCCTCGGCGAGTTCCGTGCGGCGCGGCGTGCCGAACTCGTCACGGACGGCGATCAGCTCGTCCTTGACTATCTGCTGGATGCGCGCGCGAGAAGACAAGATGTCAAGATAATCAAGGATTTCAGCGCCGATCTTGTTCAACTCGTCGGCGATCTCGTCGCGGCCGAGCGCGGTCAGGCGCTGCAGGCGCAGGTCGAGGATGGCGCGGGCCTGCTCCTCGGATAGATTGTAGGTGCCGTCCTCGTTGATGCGGTGGCGCGGATCATCGATCAGTTGGATCAGCGGAGCGACGTCATGCGATGGCCAGCGCCGTTCCATCAACTGCTCGCGCGCCGTCTGCGGATCTGGCGCGGTGCGGATCAGCTTGATCACCTCATCGATGTTGGCGACGGCGATAGCGAGACCGACCAGAACATGGGCGCGCTCGCGCGCCTTGCGCAGAAGATATTTCGTGCGCCGGCTGATAACCTCCTCGCGGAAGCCGACAAAGGCCTTCAGCATGTCGATCAGCGTCAGCACTTCCGGCTTGCCGCCGTTCAGCGCGACCATATTGGCGCCGAACGAGGTCTGCAGCGGCGTGAAGCGGTAAAGCTGGTTCAAAATGACGTCTGCGACGGCCTCGCGCTTGAGCTCGACGACGACACGGTAGCCCTGGCGGTCGCTCTCGTCGCGGATGTCGGAGATGCCCTCGATGCGCTTCTCGCGCACGAGTTCGGCCATCTTCTCGATCATCGCCGCCTTGTTCACCTGATAGGGAATCTCGGTGATGATGATCGATTCACGGTCGTTGCCGCGCGCCTCGATGTTGACGCGGCCGCGCATGACGATCGAGCCGCGGCCCGTCGAATAGGCATTGTAGATGCCGGAGCGGCCAAGCACGATGCCGCCGGTCGGGAAATCCGGACCGGGCACGATCTCCATCAGCGCAGGCAGGTCGATCGCCGGATTGTCGATGATGGCGATGGCGCCGTTGCAGACTTCGGCCAGATTGTGCGGCGGGATGTTGGTGGCCATGCCGACGGCGATGCCGCCCGAGCCGTTGACGAGCAGGTTCGGGAAGCGGGCCGGCAGCACCTTGGGCTCGGTGGCGGAGGCGTCGTAAGTGTCCTGGAAATCGACGGTTTCCTTGTCAATGTCCTCCAGCAGCTCATGCGCAACCTTGGTCAGCCGGGACTCGGTGTAGCGCATCGCCGCCGGTGGGTCGCCGTCGATCGAGCCGAAATTGCCCTGACCGTCGATCAGGGGCACGCGCAGCGACCAATCCTGGGCCATGCGCACCAGCGCGTCATAGATCGAGGCATCGCCATGCGGATGGTATTTACCCATCACGTCGGCGACCGGGCGCGCCGACTTCACATATTTGCGGTTCCAGTGATAGCCGCTCTCATGCGAGGCATAGAGGATGCGGCGGTGCACCGGCTTCAGGCCGTCGCGCACGTCGGGCAGCGCCCGACTGACGATCACGCTCATGGCGTAATCGAGATAGGAGCGCTGCATCTCCTCGATGATCGAAATCGGCTCGATGCCGGTGGGGCCGCCCTCCGGCCCGCGCGGTGTCTTCTGGTCGGTCAAATCAGGTCACAATCCAGTCGGGAATCACTCGCCGCTTATATAGGAAGCCGGGCTGAAACTCCAATGGCTACGACACTTTTCCAAAGACAATTTCGGCGGCAATTTCAAATGGATACCGCTGATTGCGACGATATGGCCAAAGCCACACTTTGAGCTCGCAGGCCAAGTCGATCCCGAACGGCCTTGGCTAATGCCCGCGTCCGCCCGCCCGTTTGCAGCGGTAGGCGCCGGGCGCTTCTCCCATCTCGCGCCGGAACCTCCGGTTGAAGGTCGAAAGGTCGTTGAAGCCGGCATCGAAAGCAATTGTCGAGATCGCTTCGTTCGACGCGCACAGCCGCACCGCGGCCCGATGCAGCCTGGTCCTCAACAGGAACTGATAGGGCGTCATGCCGGCGACATGACGGAACGTGCGCAGGAAATGATACGGGCTGGTCGCCGTGCCGTCGGCGAGTTCGGTCAGCGAAAGCGGGCGATCGGCGTTGAGCTCGATCAAACGCACCGCCTCGGCTACGCGTTTCTGGTCGCGGGGGCTGGGTGTCCGGGCAACCTCGGACGAATTGGCCGCAGCCCCGACCACCGCGCAGGCAATGCGCAGACCGAGTTCCTCGAACGCCTCGCCGTCGCCCGTTTGCTGCGCCGCCTCCGCTTGCGCCAGCAACGGCGCCAGCACCGGCAAGGGCGGCAGGCGTGGGTCGGCAAAGCCGAGCCGGCTTGCGCCCGGCACATCGGCGACGACGCGCTCCATATAGGCCGGCGAAAAATGGAAGGAGAGGCAGCGGTCGCCCGCGCCGTGCTCGTGGCCGCACTCGTAGCAGGCGCCCGGATTGCCGAGCAGGATGGCGCCTGGAGCAAGCATTGCGGTGCCCTGGCGCGTCCGGTAGCGGAACGTGCCTCTGGTCACGGCGGCAAGGCAGAAACCGCGATGCTGTTCCTCAAACGGACGGTCGCCGGCGCGAGCCGTGCAGATCACGTCGGATACCTGCCAGCCATGCCCTGAGGCCAGGTTTTTCTCAGTCGTCGCCATCGCCGAAAAATAGCAATTTTTCCCAAGCCCAGAACCCCGCCATGCCCCTATTGCTCCGCCTCTCCTGACAAACGAGGCAGCAACCATGACCGATCCCTTTGCCGAAGCCCTGCACAGCGACGCTCCCAATCCGGATCTCGCCGAAAAGCTGAAACTCTACGGCCGTTTCATCGGCGCCTGGACGTTCGACGCCACGCGCACGCTGGAGGACGGCACCAGGCTAACCGGGCGCGGCGAGGTGCATTTCGGCTGGGTTCTGGAGGGCAAGGCGGTCCAGGACGTCTGGATCCTGCCGGCGCGGAATGCCGGGGTGCAAGCCTCTCTCGGGCCATGGACCTTCTACGGCACGACGTTGCGCGTCTACGACCCCGGCGCGGACGCCTGGCATATCTTCTGGAGCGATCCGCGCAACCAGTATTACAGCCGCCAGCTCGGCCGCGCCGAAGGCGACACAATCGTGCAGATCGGCGCCGACGGCACCGGCTCCTCGGTGCGCTGGAGCTTTTCGCACATCACCGAGAACGCCTTCCGCTGGCTTGGCGAGCGTTCGCATGACGGCGGCAAAACCTGGCGCATGGAGGTCGAGTTCCTGGCGCGGCGCTCGACTCCAGCCTGACCGATTAACCACCTGTAATCATGGAGAAAACGATGCTTGACCATATCTCGATCGGCGTCCGCGACTGCGACGCCTCGAAACGCTTCTACGACGCCGCTTTGGAGCCCCTCGGCTACTCGTGCCTCAGCCAGTCACCCGGCTCGCTCGGCTACGGCGCCAAGACCGTAGAACTCTGGGTCAATGAGGCCGGCCGGCCGGTCCCGGCCGACGCGGACTCCGGCCTGCATTTCTGCTTTGCCGCACCGACACGCGCCGGCGTCGACGCTTTCCATGCGGCGGCCTTGCTTGCGGGTGGCAAGGACAATGGCCGGCCCGGCCTGCGCGCCGCCTATGGCGACAACTACTATGC